>DASWGF010000191.1:0-2991 GCA_036393875.1 Candidatus Dormiibacterota bacterium | reverse complement strand
GCATGGGTGATCAACGCCTACCTGATCGCCTTCGGCGGGTTCTTGCTGCTGGCCGGTCGCCTGGGCGACCTCTTCGGCCGCAAGCGCCTTTACCTCATCGGCCTCGCCATCTTCATAGGTGCGTCGGTCTTGTGCGGGGTGTCCTTCAGCCAACCGATGCTGATCGGAGCCCGCTTCGTGCAAGGCATCGGCGGCGCCGTCAGCTCGGCGGTGATCCTGGCCATGATCGTCTCGCTCTTCCCCAAACCGGATGAGCTGGCGAAGGCGTTCGGCATATTCAGCTTCATCGCGTCCGCCGGAGCCGCGATCGGACTCCTCGCGGGCGGGCTCATCACGCAGGCCGTCAGCTGGCACTGGATCTTCTTCGTCAACGTTCCGATTGGCATCGTGACGGCCGCGCTCTCATTTCGAGTGCTGGCGTCCGACCGCGGAATCGGAATCGAAAAGGGCGTGGACGTCATCGGCGCTGTGCTCGTCACGGTCGCGCTGATGCTCGGCGTGTACACGATCGTCCAGTCGTCCGACTACGGGCTGGGGTCGGTCCGCACACTCGGCTTTGGCGCCCTGGCGGTGGGCTTGCTCGCGGCCTTCGTGGTGCGGCAGGCGATGGCGACGACTCCGATCCTTCCTCTGCGCATCTTCGCCTCACGAAAGCTCACCGCCGCCAACGGCGTGCAGGCGCTGATGTCGTCCGCCTTCCTGGGCTTCTTCTTCGTCGCGTCGCTGGACCTCCAGCGGGTGATGGGCTACGGGCCCATGGCGATCGGGCTGGCCTTCCTGCCCGTCGCGGTCGTGATGGGATTGTTCTCGGTCCGCTTCTCGGCGCTGCTGATCAACCGATTTGGTCCGCTGACAGTGCTTGTGTCCGGCCAGATGGTGATCGTGGTGGCGCTGACGATGCTCGGCTTCGGGCCCGCCAACGCCAACTACGCCATTCACTTCCTGGTGCCGCTGGCGCTACTCGGCCTGGGTGGCGGCCTGTCGTTCCCCTCGCTGACGATCATCGCGATGGCCGATGCCCAGCCCAGCGACGCGGGATTGGCCTCCGGCCTGCTGAACACGACGGGCCAGGTGGGCGGCGCCCTGGGTCTCGCGGTCCTCGCCACGCTGGCGGGCGCCCGGACCCTCAGTCTTGCCCACGATGGCGCCTCCGCCACCGCGGCGCTGGCCGGCGGTTACCACCTGGCGTGGCTGGTCGGAGCCGGCACGGTCGTCATCGCGCTCGTGCTGACGATCTCACTGCTGCGCACGCGCACGAGCATCGAGATGGACGTCGCGCTGGACGAAGACGAGGCGGTCGCCTGACATGGGAAAGATCGTCGTCACCGAGTTCGTGTCTCTCGACGGCGTCATGGAAGACCCCGGTGGAGACGGGAATTTCAAGCACAAGGGCTGGACTTTCAAGTTCAATCGAGGCGAGGCCGGCGAGAAGTTCAAGGTCGACGAGACGCGCGACTCCGAGGCGCTGCTGCTGGGCCGGGTGACCTATGAGGGCTTCGCCGCCGCCTGGCCCTCGAGGGACGGCGAATTCGCGGACAAGTTCAACAGCATGCCCAAGTACGTCGTGTCCTCGACCCTCGAGAAGGCCGACTGGAACAACTCGACGGTGCTCAAGGGCGATGTGTTGCAGGAGGTCTCGAAGCTGAAGCACAGGCTGGACGGAAACATCGTGGTTCACGGCAGCGCCCAGCTTGTTCAGACACTGCTCGCGAATGACCTCGTGGACGAACTGCGCCTGATGGTCTTTCCGGTCGTCCTCGGCAGCGGCAAGCGGCTCTTTGGCGCCACCAGCGACTCCAAGCGCATGCAGCTCGTGGAATCGAAGACGGTCGGTGACGGCATCGCCATCCTCATCTACAAATCCGTCGCCTGAAGCCGGAAGGCTTGGATCCGGTGACAATCGGGTAGACTGATGTCCTCGGCCGGCTCTCTGCCGGCCCGCTCGCTCGGGTCCTCTCTCCCGTCCACGGTGACGGTGTCCTGATCGTCGCGCCAAATACGACCGTAGAGGGGATCAGGAGAATACGTTGCAGTCATTCGCAGACGCGGGCGTGCGCCCGCATACATTGGCGGCTCTGGCCGCCCTCGGCATAACTGAACCGGTACCGGTTCAAGCGCAGGCGATCCCGCTCATCATGCAGGGGCGGGACGTGGTCATCGAGGCCCCGACCGGCTCGGGCAAGACGTTCGCTTACCTCATCCCGATGGTTGAGCGCCTGCCCCGTCGCGGCGCCGGACCAAGAGCCCTCATCGTCACGCCGACGCGAGAGCTCGCGCTGCAGGTGGAAAAGGTCCTTCGCTCGCTCGCTACCGACCTGCGCTCCGCCGTGCTGTACGGCGGCGTCGGCTACGCCACCCAGCGCCTCGCTCTGAAGAGCGGTGTCGACGTCGTGGTCGGCACCCCAGGCCGGATCATGGACCTCGTCGCGCAGGGCAAAGTCTCGCTGTCGCGGGTCGAGTACCTCGTGCTCGACGAGGCGGACGAGATGCTGGACGCGGGCTTTGCGCCCGCGGTCGAGAAGATGCTCGGCCTCACCTACGAGCCCCAGACGGTGCTCGCCTCGGCGACCATGCCGACGTGGGTAACCCGTATGATCGAGAAGCACACGCACGATCACGCAGAGGTCCGGGTGGACTCTGAAAAAGAGGCGGACCTGGAGCACGGGCTCCTTCGAGTAGCCCGCGAGTACAAGCTGCAGACCCTCAGCCGGGTGCTGCACCGCCACGGCGGCTCGGCGATCGTCTTCGGCCGCACCAAGCATGGGGTGTCCAAGCTGAACGGGCACCTGCGCCAGCTCGGCCACAATTCGGTTGAGCTCCAGGGCAACCTTTCACAGGCCATCCGAGACCGCGCAATGGCCTCGTTCCGCGACGGCCGGAGCCAGGTCCTCGTCGCCACCAACGTGGCCGCGCGGGGCATCGACGTCGACAACGTCGGCCTGGTCGTGAACTTCGAGCTGCCCGATTCGGCGCATTGGCTCACGCACAGAA
>DASWGF010000190.1:0-2962 GCA_036393875.1 Candidatus Dormiibacterota bacterium | reverse complement strand
AGGCAGAAGCCGAGACCCTCGATCACGGGAGAGCTCTGTAGCCAACCTCCGCTCGGAGTGCAAGCGACCATGTTCCCGAAGCGATCGGCCACCGCAATATGAACCGTGTCGCCCCGCACCTCGCCCACGGCTTGCGCCCCCGTGCCCGTCCAGTGGCCTTCCGCAATTTCTTGCACGGTGCGGCGCGGAAGGCGCGGCTTGAGTCCGCCAGGCGCGCCTGGCCTGAGCTCGAGCGATGCGCTCTGCCCAACCAGGGCGCGGCGGGCATTCGCATAGTCGCGGGCGAGCAGGCCCTCGAGGTTCACCTCGACGAATGCGGGATCCGCGTACCAGGCCTCGCGGTCCGCGAACGCGAGCTTCGCGCACTCGACGACGGTGTGGATGTGATCGGCGGACAAGAAGCCAGTTCGGGCGAGGTCGAAGCCCTCCAGCAGACGCAGCTGCTGCAGGAAAACGGGGCCCTGGCTCCACGGCTGGCATTTAGCGACGGTCCAAGCCTCGAAGTCGGCCGATACAGCTGCCTCGTGACCCGCCCTGTAGTTCGCGAGATCGTGGCCTGTCAGGAGGCCTGCATGTGGCGTTCCCGAGCTGTCCATCAACTCGGTTCGGCATTGGTTCTCGATGGCCTCGGCGACGAATCCGGAGTAGAACGCTGCCAGCGCTGCATCGATCTGCTGCTCGCGGCCGTCACCGACCCCCTTCGCTTCGCGCAGCAATCGCTTGTACGTGAGCGCGAGATCGCGATTGCGAAGCCGGCCGCCGGGGGCGGGCACCCCCTCTCGTAGGTAGACCGAAGCCGACGTTGGCCAGTGGGTCCGGAAGAGCTCCTCCACCGACGCGATCACATCAGCGATGCGGGGCACGATCGGATACCCTGCCTCCGCGTACTCGATCGCGAAGTGCAAGACGTCCTCGAGCCGCCGCGTCCCGTGATCGCGAAGCAGCGCCATCCAACCCGCGAATGCACCCGGCACGCAGGCCGCAAGGAGGCCTGTGCCCGGAATCTCATCAACTCCCATCGACCGAATCCGCTCCGGGCTGGCCGCTCCCGGGGCCGGACCCTGACCGCAAATCACCTCGACTCGGTGGCGGGACGAATCCCAAAGGACGATCGGAACCTCGCCGCCGAGACCGTTCAAATGAGGCTCCACCACCTGAAGCACCAACCCGCCTGCAACCGCGGCGTCGAATGCATTGCCGCCTGTTTCGAGAACCGCCATTGCGCACTGGGTGGCCATCCAGTGCGTGGAGCTCGCCATTCCGAACGTTCCCTTGAGTTCGGGTCGCGTTGTGAATGGCGCGTTGGGACCCCTCATCAGGCCTGTTGTATCACCCGCATCGCAGACAACGCTCTGGCTGCGTCGTCCCTCAACCGGGACTCCTGGAGAAGCGCCAGGTCGCGACGCCGAAGAGGATGCCCCAGACCAGGAAGGACATGTCCCAAACGTAAAGGTGCCAAAGCAGCGGCTTCCACTCGACTGGCTGCGCAGGCTTTATGGCTCCGATCGCGACGAGCGCTTCGGGGACGATCAGGGTGCCGCCGTACAGAGTCAGCAACGCGGCCACAACCCAGCCGAGTACTGCGACCGGCCGGCGCGGCAACCTCGCAGCCCACCTACCGGCCAGCACGAGTGCAAGCAGGGCGACCAAGACCTTCAGAAAGCCGGTCACCCAGACCGCGATGAAAAGAGTCCGATCGTGGGCTCGTGCCAGGCTCTCGAGCGAACCTCCGAGCGTATCGAGGCCGAGGGTGCCGCCAAGGCCCCAGTAGAAGCTGATCGCAGCGAAGGCCAGGCCCCACCCACAGGCGATATATCCGGCCCAGGCACCAGGCGATCGCTGCGCACGGCCACCGTGACCCGCTCCCGGATCGGCCATGATCGGCAAAGCCCGCTAGCGGAACAGCGACCGCGGTGCCGGCTCGAGGCGGAGCAGCTCGATGCCCGTGGTCTGCGACCGCAAAATTTCCGGCAGGTTACCCGAGTCGAATGCACGCGACCACCCATCGAACGCCTGGTCGGTGGAACAAATGCCAACCACGACAAGGGCGTATTCCCCCTCGCGAACGGGCAGCCGCGGAAAATCATTTGGACGTTGTTCCGTGACCAGGTAGGCGATGCGCTGAGCATGGCGTCGAGTCTCCGGAAGCGTGTGTTCTTCGAAAGCGGCGATGAGATCCTCGGTGGCCGGTGCACCGAGCATCAAGACGGATGTGGCGACAAGTCGACCCACCCCCGTCGCAAGATCGTCGCCGATCGAACGGCTCAAACCCTGGGTCTCGAAGCCGCTGTCCGGACGCGCGCCACGCAGCAGGAGCACGTTGTCGGAATCGACCATGGTTGCGTTCGCGGCATCGCGATGATCCATCCACGCTGGAGATGTGTAAAAGGCCTCGAGTGCGCCGCGCCGTGTCTCCATGTCCGCAAAACCCCGGAACCATACGAAGCTGTTGGGGTCGTCGAGATCGCGGTAGTGACCGATCGGGACCATCCCGCAGCTTTCCTGGCTCTCGATGAACTCTCGTTCGAAGAGTGGAATGAGGAAATCGCGCCCGCCCGGGTGCAGAGCGTAGCGACGCAATTCGACAACACCGAAGGTCGCCGCCGGATTCATGCGGGCCGCGAGCCCGCCAACATCGGCGAGAAGAAGGTTCTAATTTTTGGGTCCCCAACCGGGCCGGAGCGGAGGCAAGTCGGTTAGCTCGGGATCTAGCGGTATCGCAGATTCCGCGTCCTCTTCTGCCCAAGCCCGCCCGTACTGATCCGGGATTGTCCCCCAGCCGAAAAACGGCAAAGGAGTTTTGGGAACTAGACCGAGAGTGTCTAGAGGATCAATGCTCGCATCGACGACCGTGCACAGGTGTGTCCAGTCGTCGCCTAAGTCGAAAACATAGATGAATTGCTCGGAGAGCTGGAGACGAGAGAGGGTCTCGCGGGTTTCATCGAGCACGCCTTCGTCATCC
>DASWGF010000189.1:0-7365 GCA_036393875.1 Candidatus Dormiibacterota bacterium | reverse complement strand
GTGGTTTGGTTCGGGCTGATGCTGACCCTGAGCATCTGGAGCTTCCGAACCCGCGAGATCTAGTAGGCCTCACGTGCAGCGTTCCGCACGTTTGGGTCAAACGGAGCGTTTGCGCGTTCAGGTAGCGCGTGTTTGGCGCAGACGTGCATATCGACTCGCTCAGGGGTACAGGCCCCGTTCTCGCGTGGCGCCCGCGACGCGCGCCACGGCGCGCACGTAAGCGGCCATCCGCATATCGAGCTTGAGCTCGAGCTTGGTCTTCAGCACTTCGGTGAACGCACGCGACATGATCGCCTTCAGCTTCTGGTTGACCTCGTGCTCGGACCAGAAAAAGGACTGCAGGTCTTGCACCCATTCGAAGTACGACACGGTCACACCGCCGGCGTTGGCAAGGATGTCCGGCACCAGGAAGATGCCGCGCTCGCGGAAGATGGCATCGGCCTCAGGGGTGGTGGGACCGTTGGCTCCTTCGACGATCAGCTTCGCTTTCACGTCGCGCGCGTTGCGAGACGTCAGCTGATTGCCGATTGCAGCAGGTACGAGCAGGTCGCAGTCCACCGTCAGCACATCCTGATTTCCGATCTCCTGGGCGCCCGGAAACCCGCGCAGCGTCTTCTCGCGCGCCCGATATTCCTGCACGCGCTTGATGGAGAGGCCGAGAGGGTTGTAGATGCCGCCGTAGTCCTCGCTGACCGCGACGATCGTGCAGCCTGCCTCTTCGAGCAGCCGCGCGCTGATGCTGCCGACGTTGCCGAACCCCTGCACCGAGACGCGTGTCTGGTGCGGAAGGCGGTTGAGGTGTTCGAGCGCAGCCATCGAGCAGATCGTCACACCGCGGCCGGTGGCCTCTATGCGACCGAGCGACCCGCCCACCTCGATCGGCTTGCCGGTCACCGACGCCGGCACCGAGTAGCCGAGGTGCATGGAGAGCGTGTCCATGATCCACGCCATAGTCTGCCCGTCGGTGTTGACGTCGGGCGCCGGGATGTCGCGGTCGGCGCCGATGAGAATCGAGATCTCGGTCGCGAACCGGCGGGTCATGTGCTCGAGCTCGTTGAGCGAAAGCTCTTTCGGGTTGACGATGATGCCGCCCTTGGCGCCTCCGAAGGGGATGTTCACGACCGCGCACTTCCACGTCATCCACATCGCCAGGGCCTTGACCTCGTTCAAGGAGACGTCTGGGTGGTAGCGGATGCCCCCCTTCGCCGGCCCGCGATTGATGTTGTGCTGCACGCGATAGCCCGTGAACACGCGCAGGTGGTGGTCGTCCATCTGGACGGGGAAGTGGCAGGTGAACTCGCGCTGGACCTCGCGCAGCACCTCGCGCAGCCACGGCTCGAGCTTGATGATCTCGGCCGCGGTGTCGAACTGCGACTGGGCGGTGCGCCATTCGTCGGCCTCGACGACCGGGTGCAGCTCTGTTGTGCTCACATCAACACGGATGATCGCGGATATTCCGCCTTCGGATCACAAATAACGTTGATGCAGGCAGGCAGGCCGGAGGCAAAGGCACGGTCCAGAGCCGGCCGGATCTGGTCTGGGCGCTCGACCATCTCCCCGTACCCACCCAGCGCTTCCACGACCTTGTCGTACCGGGTGCGCGGCCCCAGGTCCGCGGCCACGCTCATGCCCAACATGCTCTCCATGGGGTGCTTCTCCAGCGCCCAGATCCCGTTGTTGCCGACCACGCACACCACCGGGATCCGGTGGCGCACCATCGTGTCGAACTCCATCGCCGAGAAGCCGAACGCGCCGTCTCCCGACAGCAGGATGACCTGCCGATCCGGGTGCGCAAGCTTGGCGGCCATGGCGTAAGCCGGGCCCGAGCCGAGGCAGCCGAACGGTCCCGGGTCGATCCACAGACCTGGTTTGGGCCGCTCGATGAGGCGTCCGGCAAACGAAACAAAGTCGCCCCCGTCGCCTACGTAGATCGCGTCGGGATCGCCGTATCCATTGACCTCCGCGATGAGCCGGGCCGGGTGCACAGGAGAGGAATCCGAGCTCGTCATTGCGGTATCGCGGGCGCGAGCTGCCGCCTCGGCTTCGCGAAGGTGGGCCAGCCATTCGGTTCTCTCGGGCGTCTCGGCGGCGGCGGCCAGGGCAGCCAGCGAGGCCTTCAGATCCCCGTAGACAGCGACTTCAGGCGCCTTGTGCTTGCGCAGGTCATCGACGTCGAGGAAGACCAGGCGGGCTTCATCCGCGAAGACCGGAGATTGGCCCCAGTTGAGCCGGAAGTCGAGAGGCACGCCGATGACGAGGATGAGGTCGGCCTCACCGAGGGCTGGGCCGCGCGCTCGCGGGAAGAAAAGCGGGTGCCCGGGCGGCAGGACTCCACGGGCCATGCCGTTGACGTTCAGCGGCAGGTGCGCGACCTCGACCAGCCGCTTCAGGTCCTCCTCTGCGTGCGCCCACCAGACGCCGCCGCCCGCCATCACTGCGGGCCGTTTCGCTTCGCGAACGAGACGGGCGGCCTGCTCGATGGCATCGGGATCGGGTAGCGGCCCGTGGTCAGCCATGAGGTGCTCGGTCGCCTCGGGTATGTCGTCCGAGTCGAAGAACACGTCGAGCGGGACGTCCATGAACACCGGACCGGTGCGGCGGCTCAATGCAGTCCGAATGCAGTCGGCGGCGATTGGGTAGGACTGCTCAGCCGACCGCAGCGTGACCGCCTTTTTGGTCAGGCTCTGCACGACCGCCACGTGGTCCATCTCCTGCAGGGAGCCCATGCCCCATCGCGCCTCCGGAGCGCGGCCGCCGATCAGGAACATCGGGCTGTCGCCCGCCTGTGCCTGCGCAAGCGCGGAGATCGAGTTGGTGACGCCCGGGCCGGCGGTGACCGCGGCGACCCCGCACTCCCGGGTGACCTTGGCCCACCCCTCGGCGGCAAAAGCCGCCGACTGCTCGTGGCGGACGTCGACGATGCGGAGGCCGTGCTCGGCGGCGCCTGTGAGGATCGGCCAGATGTGGGCGCCGTTGAGTGTGAACAGATGGCTGACCCCTGAGCGCTTCAAGGCGAGCGCGATCAGCTCGCCGGCATTGGCCGAGTCGCTCACTGGGCGATGGCGAAGGGCATGGCGGGCGTATTGAAGGCCGCGTGCGGGGGCCCTTCGTGGCCGATGAGAATGACTCCTCCCGGCGCCTGCAAGGCCTTGGCCAGGAAGTCGACGGCGCCCTGCGCCACCGCCCGCGGATCCATCCCATGCTGCAGCTCGACGACCATCAGCCGCGCCAGACCCAACCGGATGAATGCCTCCCCTTGGCCGGTCCCGCACACGGCGCCGAACCGGTCGTCGGCGTAGATGCCGGCGCCCGGGATGGGCGAGTCGCCGATCCGCCCCGGCAGCTTGCCGCTGATGCCGCCGGTCGAGACCGCCACCACCAGCCGTCCCTCCGAATCGCGCGCCACGGCGCCGACCGTGTCCGCGCCCGGCTGCCGCTGCTGCCGCTTGCGGTTGTTGATGAAGACAGATGGCTCGGTCATCTCGATCCCGTGGTCGCGAGCGAAGCGGGAAGCGCCCGACCCGGACAGCAGTACATGGCGACCGTCATTCATCACCGCGACCGCGAGTTCGATCGGGTGGCGGACGTCTTTCAGGCAGGCGACGCCGCCGGCACGCAGCGCCGCGCCCTCCATGACACCCGCGTCCAGCTCCACCTCACCATCGGCGTTAAGGCACGCACCGACGCCCGCGTTGAGAAGTGGTTCGTCTTCCATATGACGGACCGCGGCGACGGCAGCGGCCAGGGCGCCGTCACCGATGCGTGCCCAACCGAGTGCGAGCGCGCGCTCGACCGCGGCCTGGCGCAATGAACGCTCGGCGGCCGGAACGGGTCCCGCGCCGCCGTGGACGATGAGCGCCGGAGGAGCCAGGGCTTCTCTTCAGGCCGGCGAAAAGATCCGACGGTCCAGACCGCGCCGTTCCTGTTCCCGCCGGTCGGGGACGAACTCGACACGCCGGCCGGCGCTGGTGCGGTCGATCGACCGCCTTTCGCCGAACCGCCGGTCGGGGTTCACTCGTCTTGCCGTCATGCGTCTCTCGACGCCACGCTCCACGTGGGTCTCATTGGATTCCATGCCGCCCTCCCTCTTGATCAGGGGGACGATGCTACGGCACTATTGGCTTCATTGCCGACAGCTTTTCGTCCAGGCGGCGCTCCGACCGTCTCCGCTCCAGCTCGTCGCCCGGCCCCATGTCGACGAACGCCGCGTATTTCGCCAGCCGGGGATGGACCTCGCTGACGCGCCGGAACATCTCCTGGGCGACCCACCGGTAGTCGGGGTGGCCTTGCGGCGTGGTCCGCAGCTCGCAGAGGTGATAGATCTCGCGCAGGTTGATGCGGAAGTACCACCGCACGCGGTAGGCGAGCGGGACGACGTACTGCGCCAACGCCGCTCCACGGTCGCGCTCCATATTCGCATGGGCTCTGGCCGTGCCCTCCACGGCAGCCACGAATCGTTCCTTCATGCCGAGCTCCGCCAGCCCGGAAGGCACATCGAATCCAAGCGCCGTGCCGAGCAGCTGTCGGTCCTGGGTCAGCATGCGGTGGCGGTGCAGGTCGCGGTAAGCGGCGAAGTTGGCGACGATCTCGAACGTGTACTGCGCGTGCTCGAGCGCCCGCGGAGGTCGCTGGCGGCGGTTGGCGCGATCCGACAGCAGGGCGTCCAGCACCTGGCCCGGGTCGCCCTGTAGATCCTCCCAGCGCGCATCCGAATACGGGAACAGCGCCGCGGCGACCACCTTCCGTTCGGCATCGGCGTCATGCTCGATGAGCCGGACCGAAGGCGCGGACTCCCTGGCCCCGGTCTTCGGCGCCAGCCTGGCCGCGGCCTGCCGCATCCGCACCAGCCTTTCGGCGCTCGGCGCGCCATAGCGCTCGTCCAGCGCCCGTTTGACGAACGCCGGGATAACCAGCGAGAGCTCCCTGTGAAGGTCGGTGGCCAGCGCCTTGCACTCGGGGAGCTCATGCGCGGCAAGCTTGGTGATGAGGTATTCGAAAGCCCGTCCATTTCCGAACAGGCCGAGGTTCGTCAGGGTCCCCGCCGGCAGGAGTCCCCTCAACATGTCCAGCGCCTTGGCCCTCGTCGCGGCTTTCCACGCGCGATCGGTCTCGTCCTCCTCGATCGGAAAGCGTTCGCGAATCGCCCGCGTGAGCGGCTCGATCAGGGCGCTATAGGTCTCGAACAGGAGGTCGGCGGCGGGCTCGTAATCGGGGTGGGCGAGCTCGGGCCCGCGGTGATAAAGGAAGCGGCCGTCGGGGCCGGGCCGGTCGAACCTCACATATCGGGTCGACTTCTCGAGCGGCGAGATCCCGATGCGGCTGTCTTCGAGCGCCTTGGCGGCGAGCGTCGAGGTGCGCTCGACGGCGACGTGGGCGCCCGCGAGCTCGGCGACTGAATCGTCCCCGTAGCCGACCAGGACCCGCTCATAGAACTCTTCGGCGCGCCGGACCGCCACCATGTCGTCCGCTTCGGCCGCCGTGGTTGTCAGCGAGTCGAAGCCGGAGTCGGGCTCGTTGATGAACTCGTCCAGCAGCACGCGGCGAAGGCTCTTCTCGGTGCGCGAGTAGCGTGAGAAAAGGGCTCCCTTGACCACCTCCGGGAGATTCCGTAGCGCGAACACAGGACGGTCGAGGTTGGTGAAATAGCGGGCGAGGAGTCCGGCCTCGGCGGGGTTGAACTCCCACGACGGTTTGACTGCCATGGAGCGTGCCTATCCTAGACCCGACACAACATCTGGTGGGTGCGAGTCGGCCGACCCCAGCATCTGGGTGAACGGCCCGAAACTTGTCCCCCAGTTGTCCCCAATGGTGTTAACAAGCTAGCCTCAAACTCATGTTGGAGGTGGGGATAACCGGCCGAATCGAGGACATCGACTGGGCGGAACGGTGGCGCGCCATCGTCCGCCAACGTACCGGATCGGCCCAGCCCGACCCGACCTATTGGGACCGGCGCGCGCCCTCCTACGCCCGGATCACCCGTGACCGCAGGGACGACTTTCTGCGTGTGGTCGAGCCTTACACGTCGCCCCGGAAGACCCTCATCGACGCCGGTGCCGGGGCAGGCCGCCACGTCGTGGCGCTCGCGGAACGATTGGAGTGGGTGACTGCTGTCGAGCCGTCCGAGGGCATGCGCGCGCAAATCCCGCCCCGCGACAACATGACCGTGATCGCAAGCACCTGGCAGGACGCCGAGGTAGCGAAGGCGGACCTGGTGATCTGCTGTCATGTCCTCTACGGAATCGAGGAGCCCGTTCCCTTCATCGCCAAGCTTCAGGCGTCGGCGCGCGACCGCGTGTTCATCATGCTGCGTGAGGGCCCGATCCCTCATCCGGCCACCCGGCTCCGGGAGCGGTTGACCGGAGGGCCCGGGCGCCCGGTGCCTCAGTTCAGCGACCTGTTCATGCTGCTCATGCAGATGGACATCGCACCCGACGTCGCGTTCGTGCGGTACCCGGTCGTCAATCGCTATACGGACATGGACGAGGCGCTGACCGACTGCCGCATGCTCGTCGGCTCGGGCTGGGACGAGGCCAGGGCTCGTACCTTACTGGAGGAGATGCTGGCCAAGGACGGGGACGAGCTCGTGTTCGACAGCGGCGTAGCGCTGTCGGGGATCGCGCATTGGCAACCGCGCAAGATCTGACCATCAGGCCGGTCAGGTCTTCCGACCGCGACCGCGTCGCCGAGCTCACCAAGGATGTGTGGGGCGGCCACGATTACATCAACGCGGTCTTCGACAGCTGGGTCGCCGACGCGGCTTCGGCCTTCCAGGCGGTCGAGGTCGACGGCCAGGTCGTGGGGCTGCAGAGGCTGCGGCCGTATGCGCCGGGGCTCGTCTGGTACGAGGGCCTGCGGGTGGCGACGAGCCACAGGCGCCAGGGCCTGGCGCGCGCCATGCTGACCTCAGCGATCGCCGAGGCCCGGGAGCAGGGCCACGGAGAGATGCGGCTCGCAACCGGCAATCCCGATGCGGTTCGGCTGTTCGAATCCGTCGGCTTCCAGAAGCTGCTCGACCTGCGCTGGTGGAGGGGGCCGCGTGTCGAGGGCGGCGAGTCGGCGAGGATTCCTGCGGCGGCTGAGGCCGAGAAGCTCTGGCCGGCGATCGCCAAGAGCCCGGGAATCGAGCTCTACCACGGGGTGATGGCCGATTTCAACGGCGCGCGCAACCTCGGCGGCGCGGAGCTGGCGAGGCTGGCCGAGATCGGGATGCTCCGGGTCGGTCCTGGCGGCCGCGCGGTCGCGGGGTTGCGCAGGCCGTGGGGGGACAACCTCGCCGTCGGCTTCCTCGCGGGCGCCGGCGGCGCGCTTCGCGAGCTGCTGCTGGCTCTCCGTTTCGAGGCTGACGCGGACGGGCTCGACGATGTG
>DASWGF010000188.1:0-7608 GCA_036393875.1 Candidatus Dormiibacterota bacterium | reverse complement strand
AAGTGGAGGGGCGGCAACAGACCGTTGTTCGTTAGAAGAGGGATGGTGGCCTGGCCGAGCTCACTGCTGGCGAAGTTCACCGGCCACGGGATGCCGATGATGTCCTGGCCTAGAAGCTTGGCCGAGTTGCCAAAGCTCATGCTGTAGCTCCACAAGTTCCAAACCAGCAGCGTCATCGCGAAGGCATAGAGCACCATCAGCGCCGAGTTGAGCGACCATTTCCGCTTCATCAGGCCGGCGTAGAGGATGGCCAGCCCAGGGACGCTCATTAGACCGACCAGCGTCGCCGCTGTCAGCTGCCAGGCGGTGTCCCCCGCGTTGAGCCAGCTTGGTGCCGGAATTAATCCATCAAGAAACATGCGTGCTTATTCCTCCCCTAGGTAAAAGTGGTGTCCGCGTCGAGAGGCCGCAGACTGGCGACCTACCGATCCCCGCCTCGAAGCTTGGCGACGGCCAGGCTTGACTCGAAACGTGCGCTTGCGACAAGAAGACCCAATGCCGCTCGTGCACAACGCACAACCAGAGAAAGCGCTGGGATATTTGTGTGGTGTGATTCACACATAACGCGGGCCTTCCCATTCGTTCGGGCCCACCGTGATTCCGCCCTCCGGGAGTTCCTAGGATGCCTTCGGGGCCCGCAGCGAAATCCAATGGGTTCAGGAGGGTGTTCATGGCAGTTGTGACCAAAGGCGGCAGCAAGACCAGCCCGCGCGAGGTGATCGAGCGCGCGAAGGCTGAGGGCGTCGAGGTAGTCGACGTCCGCTTCATCGACCTACCGGGCACGTGGCAGCACTTCAGCCTCCCACTCGGAGAGCTCGAAGAGGACAGCTTCGTCACCGGACTGGGCTTCGACGGGTCGAGCATCCGCGGCTTCCAGGCGATCGACGAGAGCGACATGATGCTCGTCCCCGACCCGGACTCCGCGACCATCGATCCGGTCCTGTCGCACAAGACTCTGTTCTTGATCTGCGACGTCGTCGACCCGATCACGCGGGAGCCCTACAGCCGCGACGCGCGCTTCATCGCCAAGAAGGCCGAGGAGCATCTCAAGCGCTCAGGTATCGCCGACGTCAGCTACTGGGGCCCGGAGGCGGAGTTCTATCTCTTCAACTCGTTGCGATTCGACCAGAACGCTTTCAGCGGCTACTACCACATCGATTCCGACGAAGGCATCTGGAACTCGGGCAAGAACTCCGAGCCGAACCTGGCGTTCCGGCCTCGGCACAAGGAGGGCTACTTCCCGGTGCCGCCGACCGACAAGCTTCAGGACCTGCGGTCGGAGATCATGCTCAAGCTCATCGAGGCGGGTGTGCAGGTCGAGGTCCAGCACCACGAGGTTGGCACCGCCGGCCAGGCCGAGATCGACATGCGCTTCGACACGCTGACCAAGATGGGCGACAAGATGATGGTCTACAAGTACGTCATCAAGAACGTCGCCGCGCAGCACGGCTATGTCGCGACCTTCATGCCCAAGCCGCTCTTCATGGACAACGGCTCCGGGATGCACGTCCACCAGAGCCTTTGGAAGGACGGCGAGAACCTGTTCGCCGACAAGAGCGGCTACGCGGGACTCAGCCAGACCGCGATCTACTACATCGGCGGGCTGCTGAAGCACGCGCCGGCGCTGCTCGCGCTGTGCGCGCCTACCACCAACTCTTACCGCCGGCTCGTGCCGGGATATGAGGCGCCCATCAACCTCGTCTACTCGAAGCGGAACCGCTCCGCATGCGTGCGCATCCCGATGTACACAACCAACCCCAAGGCGAAGCGCGTCGAGTTCCGCTCACCCGACCCGGCCGCCAACCCATACCTCGCTTTCGCGGCCTGCCTCATGGCTGGGCTCGACGGAATCAAGCACAAGATCCTGCCTCCCGAGCCGGTCGACAAGGACATCTACGAGCTCGACGGCGAAGAGAAGGCGAAGATCAAGTCCGTACCGGGCTCACTCGGCGAGTCGCTCGATGCGCTCGAGAAGGACCACGCCTTCCTCGTCGAAGGCGGCGTGTTCACGAAGGACGTGATCGACACCTGGATCGAATACAAGCGCAAGCGCGAGGTCGACCAGGTTGCCCTGAGGCCGCACCCGTGGGAGTTCATGCTCTACTCGGACGTCTAATCCTCGCTCGCTAACCACCCTCCAGAAAGGGCCTCGGGAAACCGGGGCCCTTTGTTTTTATCCAACCCACATTTCGCGCCGTTTGATCAAAACGGGCGAAATCCGCGCACGGAATAAGCACGGGTTGATCGAAACGTGCGGAATCCGCGATTACATGCCGAGCATGGCGCGGGCGCGGAGGGCGATCGAGATCGCGACCCGAGTCTCCGGGTCGTCGAGCTGCAGGCCGGTCAGAGCCTGGATCCGATCGACCCGGTAGCTCATCGAGTTGATGTGGATGCCGAGCTGACGGGCGGCCGCCCGGCGCACCCAACGCGCGGCTGACAGCGCCTCGAGGGTTTCGAGCAGCGGCGTGTCCCGCGACTGCGCATACGTCAGCAGCGTGCCGAGGAGCTCATCGACGAAACGGCGCAGCGCATCAGGGCTCTGCACCTCGAGGAGCAGGCGGAAGGCGCCAAGCGATCGGTACGAGGCGACGCGACCCCGGCTGCCCGCTCGCCGCGTGAGTCGGAGCGCCTGCCGCGCTTCGACATGCGATCGCGCCAGCTCGCCGACCGAGTTGGCGAGGTTCCCGATCCCCACCGACGCCGTGCCTGGCTTCATCACCGGGGCGGCGCCGGCCAGGAGGAGGCCCGCCAGCTTCTCGACTGTGGGCAGGTCCGTGGCGATCTCGTCCGGGATCAGGAAGACCGCCGACGCCGAGCGGACCAGCGTGAGCGCGCCCGGGAGCCGGGATCGGATGACGCCGCTCAGCGCCGCATCCAGGCGATCCTGCTGCCCGCGGCCGGCCAGCGCCGCCTCGGTCGAGTCGTCGTCGGGTTCGAGCACGACCACCCAGGCTTTATGAGGGAGCCGGTGGCCCAGGCGCTCGGCCTGCCTCGCCACCCGCTCGGCTTCGTCTGCCTCCAGCCCGCCGGCCAGCACCTCTTCGACCAGGTCGCCGCGCAGCCGGCGCTCGACCTCGGCGGCCGCGCGTTCTTTGGCCAGCTCGAGGGCCAGCACCGTCGAGCCATGCTCGAGGGCGCGCCGCCGGCCATGTGAGTCGACCGTCTGCTCATCGACCGCCACCGCCAGCAGACCAAGGAGGTCGGCGCCCGCGCGCACAGGCACGACGTCAAGCGGTCTCGACGGCCGGCCCGCGTTGATGCGCACCTCGCGCGCCCCCGCCTGCGCAAGAGGCACGGGCACGTGAATGCGCGGCGGCATGCCGTCCGACGCCTCACCCATGCCCCTCACCCGATAGCCGTCGGGCGAGTAGAGCACCGCATGCCCACCCGCCAGGGTGCCGGCGACCTCGAGGATCGCTTGGATGCCCGCTCCTTCGAGCGAGAGCTTGGTGAAACGCTCGTGGATGTCGTGCGAGAGCTGAATCTCGCCGATCTGCACCTCCATGCGGCGCTGCAGCTCGCTGCGCTCGAGGATGCCCGCCACCTGGCCCGCAATCGCGCGGAGGAAATCGATATCGCCCGAATCGAAAGCGCGCTTCTCGACCGTCTGCACATTGAGCACGCCGACGAGCCGCGGGCCCGACTCGATCGGGACAGACAGCATCGACCGGAACCGGTCCTCGTCGAGACCTGGAACCCACTTCCAGTGCGGCTCCTCGCTCACATCTGGCACGACCGCCGGCCGCCGCGTCTCCGCCACCCAGCCGGTGATGCCTTCGCCGACCCGCATCGTGGCCTTGCCGACCATCTTCTGGTTCAGGCCGTTGGTCGCCGTGAGGAGCAGCTCGCGGCCACGCGGGGTGACCAGGTAGAGAGAGCACACGTCCGTGCCCATGGCCGAGGTCGCCTCGCCGATGATGAGCTCCAGCAGCTCGTCCGGCTTTTGCGTCGATGCCGCCGCCTGGGCGAGCCGGACCAGGAAGCTCAGCTCGCGCTCGGCCAGGCTGCCTTCCGATTCGAGTGTCCCTTCCCGGCCGCTCCCGGTGGCGACATGCATGCGGCTCAACTTACGGTTGCTCACTCCCTCAAAGCTCGTGTCAAGGTTACAACGAAGAGGGCCTTGGTTCGTGTGACAGATACAGGTCTAGCGACCGACAAATCCATATGGGTACTTCTGGCTCGGGGTTGGTTGTTCTTGGGTCGCACAGGAAAGCTGGAGGTAGGAACTTTGACCTGGACGAAAGCTTCGTAGCGGCGCCGGATTTATGTTCGTTGGGAGGCGCGGGTACCCAACCCCGCGCCTCTTTTTTCGTCTCTCGTGCCGCATGCTATGCCGTCATGAAGCTTGTGGTAGAGATTCTGTTGGCGATCTTTCTGCATCCCATCGCCTGGGTCCTTTGCGTCATCAACATCGTCGGGCGCGCCGAGATGGGCGGCGTGAAGAAGGTGGTGTGGATCATCGTCACCTTCATCTGGGGAATCGGCCCCATCCTCTACATCCTCCTGGGCGACGGCGCCTTCTGGTGACGTTCTAAGCACACGACTGAGATCGCGGGTGGACAGGGCCGCCCGTCAGCGGCTACGGTTACCTGGCGGGTCCGGGGGGACCCCGGGGCTCCATCAACATCCATTTGAACAGGAGGCTGGTGTGGGAAGACTGCGTCGTATCTCACGTTTCGTTGTGGGCTCCATCGCCACATTCGGCGTGGCGCTGGCAGGCCCAGCATCGGCGGCGCCGGCCGCCGTTACGGTATTTCATCCGACCGTCGCCGAATACGTTCAGATGAGCACGTCGACCACGCCACCCACTGAGGCGCAGTGCATAAGCGTCGGTCGCACTTGCTTCACACCTCAGGCCATTCAGTCTGCATACAACCTGAGTCCGCTCTATGCCAAGGGCCTGAATGGGAAAGGAATCACGATCGCGATCGTCGACTCCTACGGCAGCGACACGATCGCTCACGACCTGCATGTGTTCAACCAGGCATTCAAACTCCAACCGATGTGCGGTGAGGAGGGCGTGATCTGCACCGGCGACATGCCGACCTTCAGCATCCTGCACGTACAGGGCGCGCCGGCGACCAAGGCGCCGCCCCCGACCTCGAATGGCACCGGGCAGGAAAACAAGAGCGCATGGGCCCTCGAGGTCTCGCTCGACGTTGAGACGTCTCACGCGATCGCGCCTATGGCCAACATCCTGCTCGTCGCGACCCCGACCGCCGAGACCCTCGGCGTGCAGGGGTTCCCGGACATGATGAACGCCGAGCAGTTCGTGGTCGACCACCACCTGGCCAACGTCATCTCCCAGAGCTTCGCGTCGGCCGAGGAAGGGTTCAGCAGCTTCACTGCCCTTCAGAGCCTTCGCTTCGCATACATCTCGGCCGCCGCCAATGGCGTAACCGTATTGGGCTCGTCGGGAGACGGCGGCACGGCCAACATCGTGAAAACCCCCGTCCACGCGGGGGGTTCCCTGATCCCGTTCCCGACGGTGGAATGGCCGGCCAGCGACCCGCTGGTCACCGGCGTCGGGGGCACGTACCTGTGCACCGACCCACAAGCGACGGCGAGCCAGCCTCGGACGCTGTTCGCCGGCCCAGTCGGGCGGTGCAAGGCCAATCCGACGCAAACCGAGGTGGGTTGGACCTTCAGCGGCGGCGGCTTCAGCCACGTCTTCTCGAGGCCCAGCTACCAGAACACCTTGCCCGCAGGAAGCACCGCGATCCCGTCTTCCGCGCGCGGCGTTCCTGACATCGGCTTCCAGGCCAGCGCCGGCACCGGCGCCCTCGTCTTCATCAGCCTCCCGCCGGACGGGTCGAGCGGCCTGAAGTGCGCGGGAGTTCCCTGCAGCACCGGCTGGTTTGACATCGGCGGTACCTCGCTCAGCTGCCCGCAGTGGGCTGGCCTCGTGGCCATCGCCGATCAGATCAACGGCGGCGGGCTGGGCCTCATCAACCCCGCGCTCTACGCGCTCGGGGCGAATCCGACTCGCTACGCGAACGACTTCTTCGACGTGACCACCGGCAAGAACATGGGCGACCCGACCGTCCCCGGCTACCCGGCCACGACGGGCTGGGATCCGATTACTGGCCTCGGCACGCCGAATGCGGCGAACCTGGTGCCGGACCTCGTGGCGGCGGCGCACGGCCACTGATCGAATTTGCCTAACTGATCCCAAGGCCGGCCCGATTTGGGCCGGCCTTTCTTATTTCCTTCTTCGGCCCGGCTTGGGCTAATCTGGACGAGGAAAGGTTGGGACACGGTGGGGTAGTGTCGAACGGCACGCCCGCCACGGTTCGCGAGCGCGTGGCGGCGGAGGAAAAGCCCGCGACCAACGGGCATGCAACCGTGCGCCCCGCCACGAATGGCGTCGTATTGACGCCTCCCAAGCCGGTGGCCGCCGTTCGCATCTCACACGTAACCAAGTCATTCGGGCGCACCGCCGTTTTCGCCGATGTGAACTTCAGCGTCGCCAAGGGCGAGCTCGTAGAGATCACAGGGCCGAGCGGTGCGGGCAAGACCACGCTGCTTCGCCTCATCCACGGGCAGCTCCGGCCCACTCGAGGCCAGGTCTGGGTTGGGGGGCGAGGCCTGCACAAATGGTGGCGTCGCGGCCTTGGCAGAATCCGCCGCGAGGTCGCGTTCATCTATCAAGAGCAGCGGCTGCTGCCACGCCTGAACGCACTCGAGAACCTCGTCTACGCCCTCATGCTCGTGGATCCGACCGTCCCGAACGGCCGCATCCGCCGCCGCGCGCTCGAAGCGCTGGAGGCTTTCGGGTTGGCCGGCCGCCGCAAGGCGTATCCCAGCCAGCTGTCGGCGGGCGAAAGGCAGCGAGTGGCCGTGGCGCGGGCGCTTGCGAGCCGTCCACGAGTCATCCTGGCCGACGAGCCGCTGGCCGCGATCGACGATCAGAATGCCAAGCTGGTCAAGCGCATGCTCGAGGAGGCGGCCGCCTCAGGCACCACTGTCATCGTCGCCACGCACAAGCCGACCTTTCAGGCGGGCCGGGTGCTCCGTCTCCCCGAGGGCAAGCTGCTGGTCCGGCGCGGACTGCTCAAAGAAGCGGCCGGCGCCCAACCGCTTTGGCGCCGCCTCTTGCCGCAGAACGGGAACGGCAACGGCCATAACGGCAACGGCCACAACGGCAGCAATGGCCATCAGGCGATTGCTGCTGTCGGAATCAACGGACACGCCACACGCAACGGAACCAATGGACACGGTCCTCAGGCTCGACGCCGAAAGACCAGCACCAGGCTTCCACTGTGGCGGCGCTTCGTGGCCCTGCTGGGGAACAGCTTCCGGCTCGTCATCTTGGGCGGGCTGCGCAGCTGGCGTCGAGACCTCCGGCTCACGGCGCCCGGTCTCGGCTCGATGGCGATGCTGCTTGTGTTGATCGGGGTGCTGGCGATGGTGGGACTCGCGGTCGCCAACGTGGCGGCGTATGAAGCCTCCCAGGCTTCCGTCGTGCGCGTCTACCTCGCCTCCGACGCGAATAGCGACGACGTCAGCGCGCTCAAGGCGCGCCTGGTCTCCGACCCGCGCGTCGCCTCGGTGACCTATGTGAGCGCTGAGCAGGCACTGCAGGAAGCCAACAGCCGGCCTGGC
>DASWGF010000187.1:0-5129 GCA_036393875.1 Candidatus Dormiibacterota bacterium | reverse complement strand
GAGATCAAGTCGATCATCTTCAGGCAGGTATCCGAGGCTCTATCCAACGTCGAGAAGCATGCGGCGGCGACACGCGTCCGGATCGAGGTCAAGGAACGTGACGGCGGCATCCACGGCGAGGTCGTCGACGACGGTCGCGGGTTCGTGGTCAGCGAGCGCGACCATCTGCCTGGGCACCTTGGTCTGTTGACGCTGAGGGAGCGCGCACTGCTCGCGGGCGGCTGGTGCGAGGTCACGAGCGAGCCGGGAAACGGCACGAAGGTCGAGTTCTGGGTGCCGTCGGTGCAATGATCCAGGGCCAGATCCGAGTCCTGATCGTCGAGGACCACCTGGTGGTGGCGGACGGCCTCTCGGCGCTGCTGAACGACCAGCCAGACATGACTGTCGTCGGCAAGGCGGCTTCGGTGGTCGAATCGGTTGCGCGCGCGCAGGAGCTCAAGCCGGACATCGCCCTGGTCGACTTCCGGCTCACCGATGGCACGGGGGCCGACGCCGGTCTGGGCATCCGTCAGGTACGGCCGGAGACGAAGCTCATCTTCCTCACCCGAGAGGACAGCGATGCCGCGCGCTTCGCGGCGATTGAGGCCGGCGCCAGCGGTTTCATCCACAAGTCGCAAGCCGCCGCTGAGGTGGTGGACGCCATCCGCACCGTGGCCTCGGGCGGGACGCTGTTCACGCCACGCACCATCGCGACCCTTCTCAACAAGCGCCGCGCGATGGACAGTCAGCTCGAGAGCCTCACCCCACGTGAGAAGGAGGTTCTGCGGCTCATGGCCGAGGGCAAATCGAGCCGCGACATCGGGGCCAAGCTTGGGATCAGCTACACCACCGTCCGCACGCACATCCGCAGCCTCGGGAGCAAGCTTGGGGTTCACTCCAAGCTCGAGGCGATCGTCAAGGCTAGGGAGCTGGCCCTGATCGAGTAGCCGAAACCTGGGTCCCGCTCGAGCGGACTACCTCAAATGTGCGAGGCAAAATCCGCGCAACCGTACGGTGACGGGAGATGCCCTCTGGAGAAAGATTAGGTGCGGGGAAGCGCGACACAGCCTGCGCCATTACAACTCCGAGGGGTGATTCTCAGGAATGCTCAACGAGATCCAGGATCCCGCTGATTCGGATGACGAGCGCGAACCGAAGACGAAGTTCACGCCAGGAAGCGAGGCTGACTTCGAGCTGCTGTATCAGACGTCGTACGGCAAGATTCTCGGCACCTTGACGGCGATGCTCGGCGATCGAGCAGCGGCAGAGGACTGCGCCCAGGACGCGTTCGAGCGCGCGTACAGGAAGTGGAGCTCGTGGAAGCCGATCGCGCCCGCCGAGGCCTGGGTCCACCGCATCGCGATCAATGCCGCCGTCTCACATCAACGGAAGATGCGGCTCCGAGAGGTGGGCGAGGTGATCCGGCGTATCGGGCGTCCCGGGCTCGGCCCGGATCCGCAGGACCGCATAGAGTGGCGAGATCTCGCCGACGCGCTCGCCAAGCTGCCGCCCAAGCAGGCGGCGGCGATCGTGCTCCGCCACTACCACGGCTACACCAACCGGGCGATCGCCCAGTCGCTGGGTATACCCGAGCGCACGGTCGCCTCACGACTGGCTATGGCCAAGGACCGCGTGCGGGCGATGCTGAAGTACTCGTACGGCGAACAGGGCGAGGCCACGGTCATCGGCGGGGTGGCGGCTGCTGACTGAGCCGCCTTGCGGCGTTCGGTCCGCGATTTTTCCGGAATTAAGGGGGGCTTGATCTCTGACGCAAGCCAGGTACGACAAGGAAGGTAGGCGGCTCCCGGATACCGGTCATGGGTGCGGGTGCGAGCTTTGCGCCGCGCTCGGCGCCCCGCGGTATGAGCGCCGACGCTCGATGCGCAATGCCGTATGGAGCCCGGTCCGCCGCCGGCTGGCGCGCTGGTTGCGGATCCTGACCCTCAACCGACGGTCGGAAACCGCGTAAGGGTGGGGAGGGGACTCGACCCTGACCGCCTAAGAGAGCGGGCCGAGGAGTAAACCTCGGCCCGCCGCGTTCGCTTCAGTCGGTGTGGGGCTTCAGCCCTTCCGAGCGGCTGTGCTGCGAGACCATGACGCTACGGGAGAGCGTAACCGCCACCAGGCGCACGAGGCCGATCGCGACCAGCGAGTAGATGAGGATCGCGAAGACCAAAGACAGCTCGAACACCGACTGGCCACTGACGAAGGTCGGCAGCAAGCCGTGGAAAGGTGCGAGCAGGAAGTCGGTCAGCCCGTAGGTGAAGCTCGCGAAGCCGGCATGCGCATTCGCGCCCAGCAGCTTGAGCACCAGCCGGATCAGGAGGAGGGCATCGATGACCCCGAAAAACAGGTAGATGATCTCCATCGCCCGCCGCGCCGGAGTCGAACTCTTGACGATGGACGCCTCCCGCATCGGTGTCGCACCAGTCTCGTTGACCACGGTCGATTCCTCGCGGACAGCGCCTGACGACTCGTCGCGCACGAAGTTGGTTTCCTTGTGCTCCATCGCACCTCCTAAGTCGAGAAAGAACGCGGGTCTAGAGATGTAAACGCCCGACGGGCGGTGCCTACCCGGACTTGCTGCTTTTGGCGGCCGCCTCTTGCCAACGGGCTGTCCGCGGCCATCTCGAACATCTACGTCGCCTTCGGTGTGGGAGTGGCCGCCGGTGTCGGCGATGGCTGCGGCGAAGGCGAAGGCGCCGGCGACGGTGACGGCTGGGGCGATGCGCTGGGCGAAGCTGACGGGCTGGCGGAGGGAGATGCGCTCGGTGAGGCGCTGGGCGACCCGGTCGGTGATGGCGATGCCGTGCAGCTTGCCTGCGTACCGATCAGGAAGATCTCCTGCGACTGCGCGCCGCATCCGCGCACGATCCCGGCCGGCTGGCTGTACCAGCCGCGCATCTTGCTTGGGAGACCGTCGACGAAGCGCGCCATGATGGTCTGGCCGACGCTCTCGCCGAACGCGCGAATCACCCCGCCGCCGCCGTTGGGCGCTGTGTTGCCGACCCACACCCCGGCCACGATGTCGGAGTTGTAGGCCATGATCCATGAGTCCGGGATCTGGCCGTGACCGTTGTCGCTGGTCCCGGTCTTGCTCGCCATCTGGCGATTCCAGCCGAAGCCCCACTGGTACTGGTATTGCTTCAGCACGTCGGTGATCAGGTACGACTCAGCGGGCGACAGGACCGTTTGCCCGCCGGTCAAGTCATGCGTATACACCGTCTTGCTGTTGCCGTCATCGATCGACTTGATGACGTTGAGCTCCATCTTTTGGCCCTGGTTGGCGAAAACCTGGTAGCCCTGCACGTGCTCCTTAAGGGTCACGTCGCTCCCGCCGATGGCGGTCGCGAGTCCCGGGTCGAGGTGACTCTGGATACCCATCTCGTGGGCGAGGTTGATCACGTTGGTCATGCCGTCCATCTGGCCCACCTCGACCGCCGGGATGTTGCGCGAGTAGACGAGCGCAGTCCGTGCGCTGATCGGACCCATGCCGCCGTTGTCGAAGTCGTGAGGCACATAGCCGCTGAAGTTCTGCGTGCGATCGTCGAGAATGGTGGCGAGGGTGATCCGGTGGTCGCGCAGGGCCGCCTCGTAGACATATGGCTTGAACGATGAGCCCGGCTGCCGTTCCGCCAGCACTACGTCGTACTGGCCGGCGATGGCGTCGTTGCCATAGTCGGCTGAGCCGACCCAGGCCAGCACCTCGCCGGTCTTGGGGTTCGCGGCGAGCAGCGCCGCATTGTTGATGTTCGCCCATGCAAGGTCCGCGACGCCGTTCTTCACCGCGGCATTCGCCAGCTGCTGCAGGTCGAGGTCGAGCGTAGTGTGGGCGGTGATGCCGCCCTGCTGTACGGCGGCTGCGCCAAACGTCGACTCGAGCGATGAGAGCACGTAGTCGACGAAATGCGGCGCCTTGCTCTGCCGCGCAATGGCCTGGATCTTCATCTCGGCCTTGATGTCCTCTTTGGCGGCCTGATCAGCCTCTGACTGCTTGAGAGCGCCGGTCGTCACCATCCCGCCGAGCACGTATTGCTGGCGCGCACGGGCCAGGTCGTAATGGACCAGCGGATCGTAGGTGGCCGGTGCCTGAATCAGCCCGGCGAGGAAAGCGGCCTGCGCGGGCGTGAGGTCTTTGGCGTCCTTTGTGAAGTAGGTGCGCGCTGCGGCCCCGACTCCATAGGCCCCGTGACCGTAATAGACGCGATTCAAGTACATAGTCAGGATCTGGTCCTTCGAAAAGCGCTCTTCGAGCGCGACCGCAAGGACCATCTCATGCACTTTGCGAGCGACCGATTTCTCCGGCGTCAGGAGCTGGATCTTCACCAGCTGCTGGGTGATGGTGCTGCCGCCCTCGTTCAAGCCGCGTTGGGTGACGTCCACCCATAGGGCGCGTGCCGTCGACCCGGCGTCGATCGCACCATGGTGGTAGAAGTTGCGGTCTTCGGCGGCGAGCGTCGCCGCCGGTGCAAATTGCCCCATCTCTTTCAGGTGCAAGCTCACGTGGTAGTGCCCGCCCGGGCTCCAGTCTTCGATCAGCTTTCCGTTCCTGTCGAGCACGACCACGTCGCCCGCCGCAAGCACATCCTGGCTCGGATCGGGTAGATCCTTGACCGCCCACAGCACGTACACCGTGGACAGCCCGAAAACGATGCCGACTGCAGATGCGATCCACGCGCGCCGCGCCCACAACCAGCCGACGAATCGGCGGTGTAGTGCGGAGCGCTGCGGACGGCGGCCGGTAGGGGTCCGAACCACCCTTCGCGTTCCTCCTCGTGGCGCCGCCGTTTGTAGGCCGCGGCGGCCGCCGCGCGGCAATGGCGAGCTTCGACAGGATAACGCCGGGTTCGCGCGGGCTACTCGGTGCCGCCGAGGGGGCTCTCGTTCCCCGCACATCGATGGTGTCGAGCCGATCGGGTCGCCTTCCGTCGCAAGTAGTTGCCACGCGCCGGGCGTTTCATTAGATGTGACCGCCTCTCGAGAGGTGGTCACGCCAATATTTGAAGGAGGTGCTCCATGGAGCTATCGCCTGGTGGCATCATCGCGTGGATCATCGTCGGACTCATTGCGGGTTGGGCCGCATCCGTGGTCAGCCGAGGTCATGGCTATGGGCTCATCGGCGACCTCGTGATCGGCCTTGTCGGCGCCCT
>DASWGF010000186.1:0-11404 GCA_036393875.1 Candidatus Dormiibacterota bacterium | reverse complement strand
TCGAGCGCCGGATCAATGTCCTCTTCCAAAAGCTCGGGCTGAGCGAGGAGGCGGACCTCAATCGGCGCGTGTCGGCTGTGCTGATCTACCTGCGGGAGTCGCCTCCAGGGCTCTGACCCCTGGCCCGACGGCGACGCGGGCGATGACGCGCGTGCCGTGGCCCGGTCGGCTCTCGATCTCGAGGGAGCCACCGAGCACCGCGACCCTGTCTTTCATGTTCGTCAGCCCCAGGCCCCGCTGATGGCCGGGGGGCAGACCGCGTCCGTCGTCTGCAATTTCGAGCTGGAGCTGCGGCCCCTGCTTGTGGAGGCGGACGCTGAGCCGCTCCGCCGAGGCGTGCTTCTGAGCATTGACCAGGGCCTCGACCGCCACGAAGTACAGCGCCGCTTCGCGCTCCAGCCCAAAGCGCTTGCCCACCACGTCGGGCGCGATGTCGAGCTCGACACGAACCGGGAGCCGCTGGGCGTGCGTCCACAACGCCGCAGGAAGGCCTTCGTCCGAGAGGACGCTGGGGTAGATCCCGTTGCTGAAGTCTTGAAGAGCGAAGACCGTGTCCTCGGCCACGCCGGCGAGCGCATGGACCTTATGTGCCAGGTCGGAGGTCGGCACGAGCGTGGCGCGACGCAGGTTGGCGGCAAGGGTGACCAGGTGCTGCTGAACCCCATCGTGCAAGTCACGCTGAATCCGCCTGCGCTCCGCGTCCTGGGCGTGCACGATGCGCTCCCTGGATTCCGCGAGCTCGTGGGCCTGGACCTGGACGAGCTCGAGCTGATCGGTGAGGTCTGCAGCCAGGCTGGCGTTGCGAAGTGCAAGGGCTGCCTGCCGCGCCAGCGCCGTAAGTAGATCGTGGTCCCTCTGGTCCAAACGGCCATCGTTTTTGGGACCGCATTCGATCACACCGACAAGTTCACTCGCATATTCCAGCGGCACCACAGCATCGGCCGCGGCGGCGGCGGCCGGCTCGATCCCATCCCATCCAATGGGCTCGAGGAGGATTGCATCGCCACCGCGCCGGCGGGTCGAAACCCGGACCCAACGCAGGTGGAGCGACGTGCGGACGGTCGACGCAAGCCGCGGGCCGAGCTCATCGACATCCAGTGTCGTTTCCAGCGCGGCGCCGAGGCGCTGCAGAGCCTGGTAGCCGGAAAGCCGCTCACCGAAGACCCACCGATCGGCGAGGCGTTCCAGCCACCGCCGGGCGGGTTGGAACGCGATTGTGGCCGCGATCGTCACGAGGATCGCGACCTCGATCGGCAGGCGCCGGCCGGCGAGGAGACCGAATGCCCAGGCGATCGCGAGATAGACGCCCAGGATGCCGAGCCATAGGGCGCCGTAGACGAGCGACTTGCGGATGACGACGTCGATGTCGAGCAATCGGTATCGCAGCAGCGCGATTGCAATGCAGAGCGGAAGCAGCGGAAGCGCGACGTACCACGCGCCCTGGCTCAGCCAGAACGGAACTAAGCCGTAGTGGTTGAGCGTGCCAAGAATGACTGTAGCTGTGAAAAAGATGGCGCCAAACAGCGGCCACCTGATCTGAAGCCTGGCCTCGTCGGATAGACGCCGGTACCGTAGGACCAGGATCCCTACCCCGACCAGAACCCACAAGAAAACCGAGTCGAAGTAAGCAGTGGCAGGCCGCCCGAGCCCGCTTAGCGCCTGCGTGTAAATGGGGCTGGCGATCACGGGCTTCGCCCAGACCATGAAATGGTCGTACAGCACTGCCGGCAGGCTAAGCAATAGAAGGACCGGCATGAGCACGACCTGGGCCGCCAGGGCGTATACGACCCACCTCTCATAGCGGCGCTGGTAGAAACCGTCGGGAAAGACCGCGACCAGCGCAACACCACCAGCCACGCCACCTAGCTCTGCGACCTCGTTCGCCGCCGCGATCAGCCAGTACCAGCTTCTGGGGCCGGAGGACAGCCATAGGACGCTGAGCAATTCGCCAAGAGCCAGGGCGATCATCGGGGATGCGCCGAAGACAAGCACCCGGCGCGCGACAGGATGCTTCGGTCGCCGCCAGTACAGGAACGCTGCGACAAGGAAGGTGGGGACGATCGGGAGGTTGGAGAGGTAGACGTCAAGACTCGGGTGAGGCAACGGAACGAGCTCGCCACCGACGAATACGACGGCCGCAAGGCCGCCCAGCGCAAGCAGGGTCCATCCCGCTATGGAGGACATACGTGGATGGTGAGACATCCCCCGGCTTCCCGTATACGGTTTTCCTGCCGCGAGACGCAGGCTGGCCTACTTGGCGAAAGCGGCGGCGTGATCCACGCTGCAGCTCAATGACGAACCTTTACTCGTGGCTCAGGTTCCTGCATCTGCTCGGCTTGGCGGCTTTCCTGATCTCGCACGGCGTGACCGCGGGTGCGGCTCTTGCGCTGCGAGGTCCTGCCTCGCCGGCCAGTCGCGGGCTGCTGCGGCTTTCCTTGGTATCGGGGGCCGTGGCGTTCCCCGCGCTCCTGCTCCTGATCGTGAGCGGGGTGTGGATGGCCTTCGCCGGCCACTTGTGGGGCCAGGGCTGGATCTGGGCGTCGATCGTCGTGTTCGTTGCCATCGTCGTGGCGATGGGCTTGATCGCGAACGGATACCGCGGTGCTCGCGACGCCGCCAAGGAATCCGACGAGGTACTGGGCGAGCGGCTCGGCCAAACGCGCCCCATCGCCGCGATCTGGATCGGAAGCATCGGGCTGCTGGTCCTGCTCTTCCTCATGGTTTTCAAGCCGTTCTGACGGCGAGCCCTAGGCAACGCCAAGGCGTCTGAGGGACCCTCTGGAATGATCCTCCCAGAGCCGGTAGCCGCCTTCGAACGCATTTGCGTTGGAGCCGAGCCTGACGCCCTTCGGCAGCGACTGCAGCAGTTTCGCGTTGCCACCGCCGACGACAACGTCGTCGGCTTCCAGCGCGGCTTGCAGTCGGGTCACTACGTCGGTCACGTTTCGGCGCCACTTCTTCTTGCCGAATCGTTTCAGGGCCGCGTTCCCGACCCGGTCCTCGTACGTCTGTCCGTCCTTGTAAGGCAGGTGCGCCAATTCCATCGGTGCGAGCACGCCGTCGACGATCAGCGCGGACCCGAGCCCTGTGCCCAGCCCGAGGAAGAGCATGCGGCCGCCTTTGTAACTGCCCAGCGCCTGCATGGCGGCGTCGTTGATCAGGCGCACGGGGTAGCCAAACGCTTTCGCGAAGTCGAACCCCACCCATCCGCCCCCCAGATTGGGCGGTTCGCTCACCGGCTTGCCGTGCAGCACCGGGCCGGGATAGCCGATCGACACGAAGGAGTAGAGCCACCCGGTCGTTCCCTGCCGAACCTGTCGCACCATCTCCTTGGCGGTCATCTTCGGACCAGATGGAATCTCCAGCGGCTTCCTGCGGCCGGACGCCAGCACCTTGACGTGGGTGCCGCCGACATCGATCGCGAGGATGTTCATGTGCTAAGAGCGTAATCGCCGAATCCACCTCGGGCCAACCCAAATCAGTCGAGTAACATCGTCTGGGCACATCGTGTGGTGGCAAGACCTTCTTTGGGGCTTCTGGAATGGCCTGACGGCCTGGATCGTGCTGATCGTCCATGCGTTGGGCGGCTGGAGTGGCTTTCCGCTTTACAACCTGGCCCGAACCGGAAACTGGTATGACTTCGGGTTTCTGCTCGGCGCCGGCTCTCCTTTTCTAGGCGCCATCGGCGCGAGAGGCAGACGAGGCTCTGCGTCCAGGCGGATCTGAGCCAGCGCACGTTCAGTGCACTGACGATTCCCGACTAACATGGGGCCGTTGAGATCGGCGGCCGCGCGCCCAAAGACTGATCCAGACGAGTTCCGCGACCTGCACCTTCGGAAGCTGCGGGCTGGGCTCGCCGAGGTGCTCAAGTCGAACGCTTTCTGGCGATCGCGGCTAGGCGAAGTCCGAAGCTGGGGCGACTTCGAGCGCCTGCCACTGACGACCAAGGCCGAGCTGTTGGCCGATCAGGCCTCGCAGCCACCGTACGGGACCAATCTGACTTTCCCGTTGGACCGCTACGTCCGCCTGCATCAGACCTCAGGGTCGAGCGGCGATCATCCGCTGCGATGGCTGGACACTGCCGAATCGTGGGACTGGTGGGTGCGGATCTGGTCCGAGCACGTCTACCCGGCCGCCGGCGTCGGCGCCGGCGACCGCGTATTCTTCGCGTTCTCCTTCGGGCCCTTCATCGGCTTCTGGTCCGCATTCGATGGAGCCGAGCGGCTGGGCGCACTCGCCATCTCGGGCGGAGCGATGACCAGCGAGCAGCGCGTCCGCACGATGCTCGACCTCCGCGCGACCGTCCTCATGTCCACCCCGACCTACGCGTTGAGGCTCGCCGCCGTCGCGCGCGGTCTCGGGATCCAGCTGGAGTCGTCCGAGATTCGAGTCACGCTCCACGCGGGCGAGCCGGGCGCGAGCATCCCCTCGACTCGCGCAGCCATCGAGTCGGCCTACTCCGCGACGTGTTTCGACCATACCGGCATGACCGAGCTCGGCCCGACCGGCTTCAGCTGCTCGCAGCGTGATGGCATCCACGCGATCGAGTCGGAGTTCATCTTCGAAGTGGTCGACAGCGCTGGGCGGCCCGCCATTGAAGGCGAGCTGGTCGCCACGAACCTTGGCCGCTGGGGCATGCCATTGGTTCGGTATCGGACCGGCGACAGGGTCCGGGTCTCGCGCGAGCCGTGCTCATGCGGCAGCCCGTTCCTCAAGCTCGTCGGGGGCATTCGGGGACGCGTCGACGACATGTTCACCGTGCGCGGCGTGAACCTCTACCCGTCCCAGGTCGAGGACATCGTCCGCGGCCATCCCGAGGTCACCGAGTTCGTGATCGAGCATCGGCGCGTGCACGAGATGGACGAGGTGTCGCTGCTGGTGGAGGTCGCCGGCCAGGACCCGACCGAGCGGCTCGAGGCCGACCTCCGGCAGGCCCTGGGCGTGCGCCTCGGATGCAGGGTCGTCCCCACCGGGACTCTCCCACGCTCCGACCTCAAATCGAAACGCATCGTCCGGGTAGGGGAGTAAATAACGCGCCGCTGACGCCAAACGCGTGCATCGGGACCTCTTGAAAGGTGCCGCTGACGCCAAACGCGCGGAATGCGCGCGTCAACGACGTGGCGACGGCGCTCTCCGGCGCTCGTTTGAGCTGACGACGGTCGTCAACAGGCGCAGAAGCTCCGCCTGCTCCTTTGCGTCGAGCGCGCCGACAAGCCTGCGGGTCATCTGGTGTGTCCGCGGGATCAGGTGCTGCAACATGGCCACGCCTTTGGGAGTGAGCCGAATCGTCTTTCGCCGGCCGTCGTTCGAATCGCGTGCGGTCTTGATGAGCCCCCTAGCGCTGAGCCTGGCCACGACCTCAGTCATGGTCGAGCGGTCGAGCGAGATGCGCTCGCCGAGGGTGCGCTGGTCGAGGGCGGGTTCACCGTAAAGAGCGTTCAGGGCCGCGAACTGCGGCGAGGTGATGACGCGGGAAACCTCGTGGCCCCACAAGAGGTTCATCGCCTGGAGGGCCCGGCGCAGCAGGTGGCCTGGGTGACGCATGAGGTCTTCGGCCGGACCATCGCCGGTCATGTGCCGACCTCCGCCTTGTGGTCCGACGACACGACCCGATAGCCGACAGGCATCAGGCGGAGGCCGAGGCGACCTTCGATCACACCCCACAACCCACGGGGCAAAACCAGGGCGAACAGGGCGGCTGTGGCGCCAAGCCCGACCAGGTACCAGGGGCCGCCCTGAGTGAATGTCGTCTGGATGGCGAAGAGGAGGATCGCACCGAGGATCGGGCCTTCGAAAGTGCCGAGCCCGCCGACCAGGACCATGAAGATCATGTAGGCGCTCCACTGCACGCTGAAGACCGAGCCAGGCTCGATGAAAAGCGTGTTCGCGACCACGAGCACGCCGGCTGCCCCGCAGCCGAATCCCGCCAGGACGAACAGGAGCCGCTTGCGCGACGCGACGCGGACGCCGAGGGAGCGGGCGGCATCCTCGTCATCTCGGATCGCCTGCAGCGATGCGCCCAGGGGTGATCGCAAGAGAAAGAAGAGGGCGGCAAGGAAGAGGACGGCGAAGGCCAAGGCCATCCAGAACGTGTACGCCTGGCGGTAATTCGGGTCGTACTGGTTCATCTGGATGAGCGAGATGCCAGTGCCGGCGCCGAGATTCTTGTCGAGCCTGACCAGGATCGAGATCACCTCGGCGATCACCCACATGCCGATGGCAAACTGGGCGGCGCGAAGGCGCAGCGCGAAGAGCGAGATCGGCACCGACAAGGCGCCGGCCACCACCATCGCAAGCAGCATTGCGACGTAGGGCGATATCCCCAAGCCCGCCAGAAACACGGTGCCGTAGGCGCCGATGCCGATGAACGCCTGCTGTCCGACCGACACCAGACCCCCGTACCCCGCGAGCGCGTTCCACATCGTGGCGAGGATGACCAGGATCAAGAGGTTGGTCAGCTTCTGGACCACATCGGGGTCGAAGATCAGCGGCACGGAGGCGAGGGCGAGAGCGACCACGGCCGAGCCGCCGGTGAACACCTTCGAGGTGCGGGTCCACCGCGCGACCTTCACCGCGCGACCCTCAACGTCAGACGGGCGCCGCCAAATCGAACGATGAGGACGGCCAGGAAGAGAAGATGGCCGGCCAGGACCGCGAACTGCGGTTGGATCTCGGCGCCCAGGGTTTGTGCCAGTCCGAGGGCGATCCCTCCCAGCAGGGTGCCCCAGAGCGAACCCATCCCGCCGATCACCACCGCTTCAAACGCGAAGATGAGCTGCGTCGGGCCGCTGATGGGGTCGAACACCGAGCGGATGGCGAGGAACAACCCACCCAGCGCGGCGATGGCCACCGCGATCGCGGTGGCGCGCGCATAGACCGAGCGGGAGTCGATGCCGACGAGCTCCGCAGCGTCAGCGTCCTCGGCTGTCGCCCGCATCGCCCATCCGGCGCGGGTGCGGGACAAAAAGAGCTGCAGCGCCCCGAATACGACGATTGCGACCGCGAGCACCACCACGCCCAGCGCCGAGAACGACAATTCGCTCGTCGCGTGCCAGCTCGCTGTCGTGAGCATGCCCGCGGCCGGGCCCAGCGAACGAACGTCAGGAGAGAACGCGATCAGCAAGAGGTTCTGGATGACGATCGACAGCCCGAAGGTCGCGAGCAGAGGTGTCAGCACGCCCGCCTTGAGGCTGCGTTCGAGAACGGTGAGCTGGAGGACGTAGCCGAGCACCAGCATCAGCGGCAGGGCCACGGCGAAGGCGACGAAGGCGGAGGCACCGGTGTGCTCGACGACGACGAAGGCCACGTATGCCCCGAAGACAGCGATATCGCCGTGAGCGAGGTTGATGATTCGCATCACCCCGAACATGATCGAAAGCCCGCACGCGAGCACTGCATAGAAAGCGCCCAGGAAGATCCCTTGCACGATCGCGTTGATCAGCGTCACCGCGGTTCTCCTCGCGCCGAATGTGAGCGCAGCCCGAAGTAGGCGTTCACCACGCGGTCGCGGTCCAACGATCGCGCCTCGCCCTCGAGGACCACGCGTCCCTCGAGCAGACAGATGACGCGGCCGGCCACTCGCAAAGCGCGCGTCAGGTCCTGCTCGACCAGCACCACGGTCGCACCCTCACTGATCACACTGGCCAGGGACTTGTAGACCGCGTCGACCACCACCGGGGCAAGTCCGAGAGAAACTTCATCCAGGAGCAGAAGGCGCGGGTTGCTCATCAGGGCTCGTCCGATGGCGACCGCCTGCTGCTCGCCACCCGACAGCGTCGCCGCGGGCATGTGGCGTCTGGCTTGAACCAGCGGAAAAGCGTCCAGCACGGCTTGCACGTTCCAGCGGCCGCGCCGGTTCCCCGACGCGGCGACACGAAGGTTTTCTTCGACGGTCAGGGTTGGAAACAGGCGCCGGCCCTCAGGCACCAGGGCGATTCCTCGCGCCACGCGCTGGTGTGCGGGAACGCGCGTCACATCGTTGCCGTCGAACGTCACGCTCCCCGCGTGCGGCCGGTGCGCTCCGGCGATGGCTCGCAACAGCGTGGTCTTGCCCGCGCCGTTGGCGCCGATCAAGGCGACGATCTCGCCCTGGGCGACCTCGAATGAGACCTCGCGCACCGCCTGGAGCAGTCCGTATCGGCAGTCGAGCCCGTCGACCTTCAGCAGCGTCACGCGCGGGTGCCCAGGTAAGCGTCGATGACGGCCGCTTGCGCGACGACGGCTTCCGGCGCGCCCTCCGCGATGATGCGCCCGGCGTCCATGCACACCAACCTCGTCACGACCTGCATCAGCACGTGGACGATGTGCTCGATCCACAGCACGGCGATGCCCCGATCGCGCAAGCTCGCGATCGTCTCGACCAGGGCTGCAGACTCCGCGTCCGTCAAACCTCCACCGATCTCGTCGAGGAGCAGGACGGCCGGGCCGACCGCAAGCGCCCTGGCGAGCTCGAGGCGCTTGCGCTGCAGGAGCCCGAGATCCTCGGCTCGCCGGTTGGCGAGACGGGTCAGCGCGCACTGGTCGAGCACTTCGAGGGACACGTCGTAAGCCGCCGGACCGCTGCGGCCGCCGCCCGCGGTGGCACCCACGAAAACGTTCTCGAACACGGTCATGCCGGCGAACGGCCGCGGCACCTGGTGCGTACGGGCGATGCCGAGCTGGCAGCGGTCGGCGGCGTCTTTGGCCGTGATGTCGCGACCGCGAAATACGACACTGCCGGCTTCCGGGCGGAGAGAGCCGGCGAGCACGTTCAGCAGCGTCGTCTTGCCGGCGCCGTTCGGACCCACGATGCCGACCGCCTCGCCCTGGGCTAGGGCGAGGCTGACACCGTCGAGGACCGCGAGCGCGCCGAATCGCTTCTGAATGCCGACCGCGGCCAGAACCGTCGCCGGTCCGGCCTCCACCCTTGATTACCCCTGATAGGGCTGCAGGGTGCCCGCGATCGGCACGTTGGGGTCGGAGGAGTTCTCGCAGATCACGAAATCGATCGGCCACTTCGACACGCCCGACTTCCACTGGCCGCCGATGATCGGCGTCGACACGACGTTGCCGATCGTAACGCCGGCTAAAGAGGCGCCCTTCGACCAATCGAGGCGGCCGACTATGGTGTCGACCGACAGCGTCTTCATGGCGTCCGCGACCTTGGCTTTGTTCTTGGGGTCGCCGCTGGCCTTGAGCACCGCCGCCGCGACGTCAAACAGGGAAAGGCTCGCGCCCAGCTGCTGGTTCCACTGCTTGCCTGAAGCCGCCTCGTATCCGTCGCCCAGCTGCTTGCAGGTGACGCCGGTGAGGGTGGACTTGTAGGGCCAGGTCGGGGCCCAGTACACGCCTGACGCCAGGCCGTTGCCGATGGCGCCGAGAGAAGAGACCTGCGATGGGAAGAGGCCGGTCTTTGCGATCTGTCCGATTTTGACGTGGGACGTGTAGCCCTGCTGCTTGGCCTGGTTCCAGAACGTGGCGAAGTCGGGTGGGATTGGGAAGGTGTTGAAGATCTGGCAGTCCTCTCGTTTGAATGTCGCGATCTGTGCCGAGTAGTCGTTGGTCCCATCCTCGTACGGGCCCGGATCGACGATCGTGTAGCCGGCGCCCTTGAGCAGAGGCTCGAGCACCGCGCGAATGGCGTTGCCGTCCGCATCGTTCGGGTACATCACGCCGACCTTCTTGTTGGTTGGCACCTGGGGCCAGAGGTGTGTGTAGGCGAGGAAGAACTGCTCCACACCGAAGCAGTAGTGATACGTGTACTTGAAGGGCGACGGCTTTCCGATCTGCCCGCCGCGGCCGAGGTACCACGCCTCCCAGGGCACGACCGTGGAGATGCAGGGCACGCCGGCTGCTTCGGCTGCGTCCGAGACCGGGTTGACGGTCTCAGGCGTGGAGGTGGCGAGCATCAGGTCCACCTTCTGGCCCGCGATGAGATCGTTCGCGACCGTGGCGCTGACCGAAGGGGTCGACTGGCTGTCGCGGGAGATGATCTCGACCGAGTAGCTCGTGCCCCCGATCGAAAGGCCGCTCGAGAAAGCCTTCCGAGCCAGCCCGATCACGTAGGGATCGGGCTCGCCGAAACCGGAGGTCGCGCCGGTGATCGGGCTGACGTAGCCGATCTTGATCGTTCCGCTGGGCGTGGACGAAGACGAGGTGAGGCAGCCTTCGAGCACGCCTGGCATCGCCAGGCCGCCGAGTACGAGGCCGGTTCCTTTGAGCATCTCGCGCCTGGTGATGGCGGCAGACAAACCCTTTCCCTTGCTCACCTGACTCCTCCTTCCCAAGCTGGGCTCAGGCCAACGCAAACCAAATGCTCCGTGTACCGACGATCTGGAGTTTGAGTCAAGCCATAATGCCCGTCAAGGGTGTCTGATTCACACCGTGACTCCGAGCCCCCGTACCTCCACCCGGCCTACCGGGCCTCCGTTCGGCGGGCCCCCGGACGCGAGCTGGTCAGGCTTCCGCCGGAATGGTTCCACGCACTGCCTGGGCCCGTCTTTGGACGGGTGCCGGTGCTCCCAGGCGACGCCGACCTGACGCTGCAGCATGAGGGACGGCCGCTTGGCGAGCGGATCATCGTCAGCGGCCGCGTCATGGACGGCGACGGGCGCCCGGTGCGTCACACGCTGGTGGAGGTGTGGCAGGCCAATGCCGCCGGCCGATACGTGGACCCGATGGACGATCACCCGGCGCCGCTCGACCCGAACTTCACCGGCGCCGGCCGTTGCCTGACCGACAGTGAGGGCAGGTACCGGTTCGTCACTGTCAAACCCGGCGCTTACCCATGGGGGAACCACGAGAACGCGTGGCGCCCCGCGCACATTCATTTCTCGGTGTTCGGGCCATCGCTTGGAAGCAGGCTCGTGACCCAGATGTATTTTCCGGGTGACCCGTTGATGCTCTTCGATCCGATCCTCCATTCGATACCCGACCAGCGAGGTCGCGATTTGCTGGTGGCCGCGCTCGACCTCGCCATCACCGAACCGGTATGGGCCCTCGGGTACCGATGGGACATCACCCTGCGTGGTCGCAACGCCACGCCTCGAGAGCCTTAGGTTGAGCGAGCACCGGATACCGACGCCCTCTCAGACGGTCGGTCCATTTTTCGGTTACGCCCTCCCGTTCGAGGATGGCCACGCCTCGGCCTCGGGTCAGGAGGCGACGAGGATCGAGGGCAGGCTGCTGGACGGAGCCGGCGAACCGGTGCCGGACGGGCTGGTGGAAGTGTGGGCCGGCCAGCAGTTTGCGCGGTGCCGGACGGACACCGAAGGCGCGTTCCAACTCACCGTCGTGAAACCGGCTGCCGGTGTCGAAGCGCCACATCTGGACGTGACGGTCTTCGCCCGCGGCCTGCTCCGGCACCTGGCGACCCGCATTTACTTTCCAGACGAAGTGGCTGCGAATGCCACCGATCGCATTCTCA
>DASWGF010000185.1:0-9400 GCA_036393875.1 Candidatus Dormiibacterota bacterium | reverse complement strand
TCCTGAGCGGACATAGAGATGCTTGCCGTCGGTGGTGATCCAGATGGTCACCGGGTGTGGCTTCCCCGACTTGCGGCCGAGGGTGGTGAGCTTGACCTCCCGATCGCGTTCCGCAGCCTCGAGCAGATCGGCGCCGAAACTGTCCACGCCGTCCACGATAGGCTCACACGATCTTGGTTTCCAGCCTTCGGCGGCGAACCGGCATTCTCATCGCCCTGCTGATGGTCTCGTGCGCGGCACCTGCGCAGCATGCCGTGGCCACGCCGTCCCCCTCCCCGTCGCCAAGTCCAAGCCCCGTGGTCCCGTCACCATCGCCTTCCCCACCACCCCCTCCCCCGCCCGCCCAGCGCCAGGAAGCGTCATTGCCCGTGGCGCTGGAGGAGGCTGCCGCAGCCACCGCCGGCGGCAAGCTTTACGTGATCGGCGGCTTCGACGCCGCCGGCAACAGCCTGCAGACCGTGTGGGTCTTCGACGGCAGCGCCTGGAGCGCGGGCCCGCCCCTCCAGCTCGGGCTCGATCATTCCTCCGCCGCGGTCATGGACGATCACGTTTACGTGGCGGGCGGTCACTACTTCGGCCGCGACTCGGCGCGAGTCTTCCGTCTCGACGGCGGGTCGTGGACCGAACTGGCCCCGATGCATCACGCGCGCGGTGGCCATGCCCTGCTGGCGGCCGCGGGCCGGCTCTACGCGATCGGCGGCAACACCGCGTCCGCGAACGTCGCGCCCGCCGAGGTATACGACCCAGGCTCCGGCGCGTGGTCCGACCTACCCTCGCTCCCCACGCCACGCAACCACGTTTCTGGGTTCGTTTTCGGCGCCAACGTCTGTGTCGCCGGCGGCCGTTCGCCTGCGACCACCCGTGTCGACTGCTTCAACTTCGAGAGCTCGGCCTGGGCCCGCCTGCCAGACCTGCCGCGACCGACGAGCGGCGCGGGAGCGACGACTCTGGACGACGGCAGCGCCGTCATCCTGGGCGGGCAGGACGCCGGGGAGACGACGATCAACGACCAGTTCGCGAGGCTGCCGAATACCGACGGCTGGAGCTCCGCCGGGGCGATGCTGGTGCCGCGGCATGGGTTCGAGCTGGCGCTGTTCCAGGGGCGCGCGTGGGCGTGCGGCGGCGGCTCGCAGCCCGGTCTTCACCCGGTCGCGACGTGCACCTCGGTCCTCTGACGTAGCGCGACCAGGGTCCCGACCACGATGATCAGCGCCGGCACCCCGTAGTTGAACTCCGGCGCCGTCAGGATCGGGGCGTCGACGCCGACCGCCGACTCGAGCCACAGGTCGCCCGCCTCGATGAGCGCGTAGAAGACGAGGATCGCCACGTTGGCGGCCAGCGCGATGCGCACGGCCCTCTCCCTCACACCCCGCACATATAGAAGGAGGACCGCGAGCGGCACGGCGGCCAGCGTGGGGCCCAGGAAGTTCACGATCAGCTGGCGACCCAGGCCGATCGGCTGGTCGGGCTGGACGTGCAGGGCGTAGGTGGTCGCGTCGAACAGGCCCAGGTGCCAGGGCCGCACGACGAGCGCTCCGGTGCCGCCTACCGCGTAGAGGACGAGCAGGTGCATCACCTCGTGGGTGGCGAACCCCACGACAAACAGCAGGAGCGAAAGCACCAGCGTCCGCCCGGCAACGCCCACCGCGGTCATGTTGCGCATGAATTGGTCGCGAAGGTCTACCGCCGTGAGGTACGCGCCACGATAATGGGCCCCTTGAAGCGGTCGACGCTGCTCATTCTCAACCTGCTTGCGGTGGCCAGCTACCTGTTTGTGGGCTGGGCAGCCGGCTCAATCGGGCACGTTGACACCAGCGTCTTCAGCTCTCAGGACTCGCGGGAGTACCGCGAGTACGCCGACTGGATCTTTGGCGCGCGGCCGAGCTCGGTGGCCTCGAACTGGCGTCCATTCCTTTATCCGCTGTTGCTCGGGCTGGCCGAGCGCGTGGGCGGCGTTCGCGGAGTCTGGCTGCTCAACGTGGCGGTGTGGTTCACAGCGCTCAACTTTTGTTCTGCCGCCACGTATCGCTTCGTGAAGTCGGAATGGGCCGCCGCCCTCGTATTCCTTGTGCTCGCGACCAACCTCTCGCTGATGATGCTCACCTACCAGGGATTGACTGAGCCCACCGTGATCGCGCTGCTCGCGATCTGGGTCTACGGCCTTTCACGACTCACACCCCGGCCGACGCCCGGGCAAATCGCGTGGCTCCTCCTGCCCGTGACACTGGCCGTGGTCGTCAAGCCGGAGTTCGAGTTCCTTCTGGCGGTTCTGGCGGTGATCGTGGTGGTCGGAATCATCAGGAGCGATGCTCGAGGTCTCGCCACCGCTGTGTTCGCGGCCTGCCTCATCCCCGTCGGTGTCCAGCTCTGGGTGATGGCTCATTTCAACGGGTACCTCGGCTTGTCGAATGTCGGCACGAGGGCCCTTCGCGAGTATTACCTGCCGCGCCTCGACGTAGCGATCGGGCAGAGCACAGACCTAGAAGCCGCGCGGCTGCGGATGGCCGACATCAGCTATTCCGACGCTGCGCGCTATGTGGCCAACCATTTTGTTGATGCGGTGCTCGTGTTCGCGTCAACGGTGCGCGACAACCTCCTGGCCGGCACCAACTTCCTGAGCGCCCACCCACACATCGAATTTGCGATCCTGGTTACACAGCTCACCTTCTTCGTCGTGTTGCTTGTCATGATCCCGATCGTTTGCGTGGCGCTCTGGCGAGCACGAGACGGCCGGCTCGCCTTGATGTGCTACGCGGTCCTGATCGTGTTTTTGTCGAGCGGCGTGGACTACAACCAGGGCGACCGCTACGCTGTAGTCGGGCTCCCGCTCTGGTTGCCTGCCCTCGCGCTTGCGGTCAAGGAGTTCGGTCGCTTTGGGCTGAGGAGAGAGTTGGTCACTGATACGCCCCACCCGGACGCCGCCAGCGGCGTCCGACCTCCCCACACGGTGGGGAGGTGAAATCAAGGGTTTCTGCATACGAGATCAGCCGGATCGTGCTCGAACAGTCGATGCGAGCCAGAGTCGGACACATCGGGTCGGCGCTTTCGATCTCGGGAATACTCGCGGCGCTTTACGACGGTGGGCTGAGAGCCGGCGGCCCGGACGATCCCGACCGGGACCGCTTCATCCTGTCCAAGGGGCACGCCGCATTGGCCCTGTACGCCGCGCTGCATCTTCGCGGCTGGCTGAGCGCCGATGAGCTCGGCACCTATTGCGCCGACGACACCCTGCTGGGAGTCCATCCCGATTCGGAGCTGATCGGCGTCGACTTTTCAACCGGGTCGCTCGGGCACGGGCTTTCGATCGGCGTCGGCGCGGCTCTCGGCGGTCGGATGCGAGGATCGCAACGCCAGGTCGTCGTGCTGGTGAGCGATGCGGAATGCGACGAAGGCTCGCTGTGGGAGGCGGTGATGCTGGCTGCGCATCACCGCCTTGGCAACCTGATCGCCATCGTCGACCTCAATGGCCAGCAGGCGCTGGGCTACACGAAAGATGTGTTGTCGCTGGATCCGCTTGGCGACAGGTGGAGCGTATTCGGCTGGGACGTGCTCCACGCCGATGGTCATGACGTGCCGGGGCTCACCAAGGCCATCGCGTCCATGAAGGACCGACCCGACACCCCGCACGTGGTGATTGCTCACACCGTGTTCGGCCACGGCGTGTCTTACATGCGCAACCAGATCAAGTGGCACTACCTACCCATGTCGCAAGCGGATTACGAGGTTGCGCTGAACGACATCAAGAGCCTGCGGTGAGGGCGGCTCTTGTTCGGGCTCTGGTGGAGGTCGCGGCGCGGGACGCCCGCGTCGTCTTGCTGACGGGTGACCTCGGGTTCATGGCCCTGGAGCCATTTTCTGATGCGTATCCCGATCGTTTCATCAATGTCGGCGTCGCCGAGCAGAACATGGTCGGAGTCGCGTGCGGTCTTGCCGATGCCGGCTTCCTGCCTTTCTGCTATTCGATCGCGACCTTCGCCTCCATGCGCGGATACGAGTTCATTCGCAACGCCGCCGCCATCCACCGCATGCCGGTCCGGATCGTGGGCGTGGGAGGTGGCTTCGAGTACGGCTCTGCGGGGCTGAGCCACCACGGCCTCGAAGACGTGGGCCTGATGAGGATTCAGCCCAACATCACCGTGGTCGTGCCCGCCGACCACAGGCAAACCCTCACCGCCGTGCGCGCGACGTGGGACCTTCCCCGTCCGATGTATTACAGAATCGGCAAGGACGACCGCCGCGAGGTGCCGGGCCTCGAAGGCCGCTTCGAGCTGGGCCGGGTCGACGTCCTCGGTTCGGGCGCCGATCTCCTGTTCCTGGCGATGGGCGCCGTGTCGACGGAAGTCGCGGCGGCCGCCGAAAAGCTTTTGGCGAGCGGCCTGCGCAGCACGCTTGGCATCGTTTCGACGATCAATCCACCGCCGATCGACGACCTGGTTCATCTGCTTTCCCGGTTCCCGGTCGCCATTACGGTCGAGGCCCATCAGCTGAATGGCGGACTCGGATCGCTTGCGTGCGAGGTGGTCGCCGAAAATGCGATCCGCTGCAGGGTCGTGCGCGTGGGCGCCGGAGGATCGCCGTCCGGTGTGACCGGCAGCGAGGATTTTCTCAACCGGCGCCACGGCCTCGATTGCGACTCACTGGTCGCGACCGCGATCAACGCGGCCGCCGGTTCGTTCGCGTGACGCCGACTCCGGGACTGATCTCGATCATCCTGCCCGTCCACAACCAGGCCGACCATATCGAGCAGGTGACAAAAGAGTTCGTGGCCGAGTTGGCCAAGGTGCCGGCTCGCTGCGAGCTCATCCTGGTGGAAAACGCCTCGCGTGACGACTCGCTGGCCGTATGCCGCCGTCTTGCCGCTGAACTGCCCAGTGTGAAGGTCATCACGACTGAGAAGGGCGGCTGGGGTCCCGCGGTGCGGCTTGGCCTCCAGACTGCCGAAGGCGACGTCATCTGCTACACGAACTCGGCGCGCACGACGGCGCAGGACCTCGTGTTCTGCCTGCTGTACGCGGTTGCCTACGGCGGAGTCGTGGTGAAAGCCAATCGCAAGATCCGTGAGAACTGGCGCCGGCGCCTGGGCTCCCTGCTCTTCAACATCGAATGCCGGACTCTCTTCGACCTTTCCAACTGGGATGTCAACGGAACCCCGAAGGTGTTCCCGCGCTCGTTCGACAAGCTGGTGGACTTGAAACAAGAAAACGACCTCATCGACGCGGAGTTCTGCATCATGTGCCGGCAGAGTGACTACCCCATGATCGAAGTGCCGGTCTTTTCCACGCGCCGCCACGGCGGCAGATCGACGACCGGCTACAGGTCTGCGGTCCGCCTCTACTGGGGAGCTCTCACTCTTTGGAGGAGGCGTTCATGGCTCCCCAGCCAAGCCGGCTGAGCCGGCTGTGGTCTGCCCACGATTCGGAGTGGCGAGACCCGGCTCGAGTCATCAGCCAGTGGAGCGGTGCCGGCCCCGCCGGGCGGGAACTGCTCCGATTTCGTGTTCGGGGCGACTGGTGGGACATCCTCGCGGAGCACAAGATCACGCTGCTGGTGACCCGGGAGTATGAGCACCTTGTCATCGCCCTGTCGCCCGGTCTGCGCCGCGGAGAGCGCCATGCTCAAACGTACTTGCGGCTGCCGCACCCATCCGGCCTGGCGACCGACCGCAAGCGGGGAGTCGTTTACGTGGCGAGCACCCGCAATCCGAACCAGGTGTACGACCTGGCACCTGTATCGGGCCTGGTCGATCGCAGCGACGTCTCCCCCGTGGGCGAACGATATCTGGCCGGATTCCGGCCTCTGGTCCCGATCCGCTCGCGGTTCATGCCGGGTTGTCTGTACCTCCACGACCTCGCCATGGTCGGGGGGCGCCTGTATGGAAACGCGGTCGGCGAGAATGCGGTCGTCCGCATTCACGACGACGGGCGCCCCGAGCGGGTGTGGTGGCCGCGCTGCATAGAAACGCCAGACGGCCCCGTCTTCACCCGCAACCACCTGCAGCTCAACTCGATCGCTGCCGGGCACGATCTCAAGACGAGCTTCTTCTCGGCCTCCACCGACCGGCTGACCAACCGGCGCCCGTCGCATCGAAATTTCCCAGTCGACCGGCGCGGTGTCGTCTTCTCCGGCGCCAGCCGGGACGTGATCGCCAGAGGCCTGACGCGCCCGCACTCCGCGCGATTGAGGGCTGGAAAGCTCTGGATCGACAACAGCGGATACGGTGAATTCGGCGCCGTGGAGGCCGGAAAGCTCGAGCCGCTCATCAAGCTGCCAGGCTGGACGCGGGGCCTCTGCTTCCATCAAGGGGTCGCGTTCGTGGGCACCTCGCGGGTGATTCCGCGCTTTCGCCAGTTCGCTCCCGGCCTCGACGTGGACAGCTCGATCTGCGGCGTTCATGCGATCGATGTCGTCAAGGGGACGATTCTCGGCAGCCTGTCCTGGCCGGTTGGCAACCAGATCTTCGCCATCGACTGGCTGCCGTCGGCTCTGTCACGAGGATTTCCTTTCCGAAGCGATCGCAAAACTCCGGAACAGGAGCGGGTACTCTTCTATGCCTTCAACCGCGAGACGCGTAAGGGAGCGGCGTGAGCACTGACTTCAAGTTCCTGATGATCTCCGCGATGTACGAGAACGGCGGCAACACCACGCAGCGGTTTCTCGACGGACACCCGCAAATGTCGGTCTATCCATTCGAATCGCAGCTCGGCACCAGGTTGGTCGTCGATGCGTTTTCGTCCACTTTCCCCGTCAAGTACCGATGGCCGGTGTTCGCGCTGGATGCGAAAGCGTCCGATGACTTCTACGCGATCATCGACGAGGAGGCCAGGGTCCGGGCGCGGACGCCAGACGTGAGCAAGTTCCGCCACGTCGAGTTCCAGATGTCGGATGACGAACGGCGCGACGTCTACGTGGACATGATCGGCAAGACCGGCCGCTCTCGAGCCAACAATGTGGCCGCATTCTTCCGCGCCACTTTCGAGACGTGGAAAAACTTCAAGCGCACCCCCGAGCAAGAGCTGTATGTCGGGTATAGCCCGATCATCGTGGTCGACGCAGACAAGATCCTCGAGGAGCTGCCTGACGCGCACGTCTTGCACGTGGTCAGGAATCCCTGGTCGGCCTACGCCGAAACCAAGCGACGCCCCGTGCCTCTTTCGCTTCACCACTACATGCTCGGATGGACCTTGAACCAGCAATACGCCCTTCGCTTCAAAGCGAAATACCCGTCGCGCTTCCACATTCTGAGGTTCGAAGATCTCGTCGCAGGTCCGCGCGGCGCGCTGAGCGAGATATGCCGGAAGCTCGGGTGTGACGACTCGGAATCGCTGAGCGTCACGTCCTGGAACGGCGCACCGCTGGACGAAGTCTTTCCCTGGGGCACCATCCGAAAAGCGACGCCTGGCGCCAACCGGGAGACCGCACTCACGCTGTCGGGAAGTGAGCAGTCAGAAGTGCGCGCACACGCAGCCCTCTACCTGGACGCGCTCGACTACAGCCGGCTTCCGTAGTTGTCGAAGCGCGTTCTGGTCACGGGTGCGAGCGGCTTCGTGGGCGCCAATCTTGGCCGGCGCCTGGTCGCCGAAGGACACGACGTACACCTGGTCATGCGTTCGCAACACAGGACCTGGCGGTGGGCTGGGAACGAGGACGTCGCAGTCCACCAGGCCGACCTGCGCGACGCGGCGAGCGTGGGGCGTGCGCTGCAAAACATCAAGCCAGACTGGATCTTTCACCTGGCGGCTCACGGGGCCTACTCCAGTCAGACGAACCTCCGCGAGATGGTCGAGTCGAATCTCGCGGGCACGATCAACCTCGTCGAGGCATGCCTCGAGAGCGGCTTCGAGTCTTTCGTGAACACCGGCTCATCGTCGGAATACGGCTTGAAGGACCATGCGCCGGCTGAGACCGAGGTGCTCGAGCCCAACAGTCCCTATGCGGTCACCAAAGCCGCCGCCACCATGTACTGCGGGTTCGCCGCTCGAAAAAATGCTGCGCGAATCCGCACCCTCCGCCTCTACTCGGTTTATGGGCCGTGGGAGGAGCCGACGCGTCTCGTCCCCAACCTGATCGTCAATGGACTTCGGGCTCGCCTGCCCGCCCTGGTCGACCCCAATGTGGCGCGGGACTTTGTCTACATCGATGACGTCTGTGACGCGTATCTCGCCGCAGCCGCCGACACGGCCGCTGAACCGGACGCGATTTTCAACGTCGGCACGGGAGTGCAGTCCAGCCTCGAGCAGGTCGTGCAGGTTGCGCGCCGCCTGCTGGCGATCGATGCGGAGCCGCAATGGGGGTCGATGCCAAACCGGGAATGGGACACGACGACCTGGGTGGCTGATGCCAAAAAGATCCGGCACGAGCTCGGCTGGGAGCCGCGTCACCCACTCGAGGCAGGCCTTTCGGCGACCATCGATTGGTTTCGGGCTCATCCGTCATTGCTGGCCTTTTACGAGGCGACCGCCGGCTAAGGGACCGAGCCGGGGCCGACCGAGGCGCCGACAACGAATTCCAGAGGCGGTCCCGGCGCATAGAGGCGCCGGCCGTCGGCGCTGACCACGCGGACGGTCAGCAGGTGCGGGCCCGGGGCCAGGCGCGTCGTGTCCAGGATGGCGTCGAAGCCGCTGGTGGCATAGCGCGCGCTGCCCAGCGCGGCCACCGCCTGCGGGCTGTCGTCGCCATAGACGGCCTCCTGGAAAGGCTGCCCGTCGACATCGATGAAGACCGTCTTCGCCGGCAAAGCCGCTTGCTCGTCGACCGCCCACCCGACCACCGCGACACGATCCGGCTGCAGACGCCCGACACCCAGCGTGGCCTCGGGCAGCCGCAGGTTCGTCACCTGGTAGCGGCCGGGCTGAGGGTCGGACGCCAGCGTCTCACGCGCGACCGGGACCAGGTCGCGCCCCTGGGCGTAGTAGCGAGCCGTGAGGGTGGGGAACGCAAAGATCGCGCCCGCCACCGAATACGCAACCAGGCCTGCAACCTGCATGCGAAACAGGGCCGGACCGAACTTTCCTGGCAGCGCCCGCGGCGCGTACTTGAGCGCTACCCAGAAGACCGCGGGCAGGAGCGGGAAGTAGTACCGGCCCTGGATGCCGGGATACCCCTCGACGCTGAAGAGGAACACGGCGAGCAAGAAGAACGAGATCGCGACCGGGTTCGAGAAGGCCATGCTCAGCGCGCGGCGCGGCCGGCCGCGGCGCGCCACCCGCAGCAGTCGGTATCCGACCTGGCCGAGGCGGACAAGTGTGCAGGCGAGCAGCAGGATCGAGATGCCGGCAATCAGGAACCAGAGCGTCACCGTGATGACCGGAGAGCCCAGCACGAGCGGCGTGTCGACCCAGCCGAACACGCCCCAAAAGCTGCTGAACTCGCGGCCGAACGTGTGGTCGAGAAAGGTGAAGGA
>DASWGF010000184.1:0-6617 GCA_036393875.1 Candidatus Dormiibacterota bacterium | reverse complement strand
GGTTTCGACGATTACTCGACCGCGAGGGTGAGGCTGGCGGTTGTGGGCGGCCGGCCTCGGGTCGAGGTGCACACGGCCGCCGCGGAGGTGGGCCAGGGCCTCGTCACGGTCCAGGCGCAGATCGCCGGCACCGAGCTTGGCGTGCACGACGTGATCGTCGTCAACGCGGACACGCAAGTCGGCTCAGCGGGATCGTCCTCCGCGTCACGTCAGACCTACATCACCGGTGGGGCGGTGAAGGCGGCTTGCGAGGCGGTGCGCGAGCGCGTGCTCGCGCTGGCCGAGTCAGAGCTCTCCGAGCTCAGCCGCGACGGCGGGGGAGGTTCAGATGGCTGGCGGCTCGAGAATGACGCGATCGTCTCGGCCGACGGCACCGCGGTCATCACGCTCGCGACGCTGCTCGGCGAGGAGGTGATCGAGGAAACGAGCGAGTTCCGGCCGCGGCGCACGTCCAGGCTCGATCCCGAGACGGGCCAGGCCAACGCACACATGCAGTACGCGTTCGCAGCCCATCGCGCGGTAGTCGACGTCGACACCGAGCTCGGTCTGGTCAAGGTGGTCGAGCTCGCGACGGCCCAGGACGTCGGCAAGGCGATCAACCCGCAGGCGGTGGAGGGGCAACTGGAGGGGGGAGCCGCTCAAGGACTCGGGTTGGCCGTCATGGAGGAGATCCAGGTCAAAGATGGGGTGATTCGAAACCCGTCGTTCACCGACTACCTCCTGCCCACGACGCTCGACATGCCACCCGTGCGCATGGACATCCTCGAGCTGGGCGATCCGAACGCGCCTTACGGGCTCAAGGGCGTGGGCGAGCCGCCGACGATCTCCTCGGGGCCCGCGATCGTGGCCGCCATCCGCGCCGCCAGCGGCCGGAGCCTGTCTCGCGTGCCCGTCCGCCCGCACGATGTCGTCGATTCGTGACCACCACGCTGCTCATCCGCGCAGGCCTGTTGTTCACCGGGGACCGCGAGATCGAGGGTGGCTGGCTTTTCGCCCGCGACGGCATGATCGCGGAGGTGGGTTCCGGGGACCCACCGGCGGCGGACGAGGTCATCAATTCGGCCAGCTGCGTCGCCGTGCCGGGCCTGGTCAACGCCCACGACCACATGTACCAGTGGGCCACTCGGGGCTACGCGCCCGACGGCAGCCTGTTCGACTGGCTGCGCACGCTGTACCCGGTGTGGGCGCGCATCGACGCCGACATCGTGCGCGTCGCCGCCCGCGCCGCGATGTCGCGGCTGCTCTTGAGCGGCTGCACCCTGTCGACCGATCACCACTACGTTTTCCCGCGCGGCCGGGAAGGCATTTTCCAGGCGCTTGTAGAAGCAGCCCGCGAGCTGGGGCTTCGCTTCCATCCGTGCCGGGGGTCGATGTCCTTGGGCGAGTCGAACGGCGGTCTGCCTCCCGACAGCGTCGTCGAGGACGAGGACTCGATCCTCGCGGACACGGAGTCGATGATCAAGCGGTTTCATGACCCGAAGCCGGGTTCGATGTGCCGAGTCGCGGTCGCGCCGTGTTCGCCTTTCTCGGTGACGCCCGAGCTCATGCGCGAATCGGCGGCGCTGGCGCGGCGGCATGGTTTGCGGATGCACACCCATGTGGCGGAGACACTCGACGAGGAGAAGTTCTGCCTCGAGCGTTTCGGCAAACGGCCGATCGAGCTGATGGAAGACCTCGGCTGGACTGGCGATGACGTGTGGTACGCCCATGGCATCCACCTCAACGACGCCGAGGTGGATCGCGTCGCGGAAACGAAGACAGCGATCGCACACTGCCCTTCGAGCAATATGCGTCTGGGCGCGGGAGCCTGCCGGGTTGCCGACCTGATCCAGGCGGGAGCGCGGGTTGGACTCGGGGTCGACGGCTCCGCCAGCAATGAAGACGCCAACATCGCCACCGAGGTCCACGAGGCGTTGCTGCTGGCCAGGGTCAACGGTGGGCCGAACGCGCTCGATGCGCGAAGCGCCTGGCGGCTGGGGACATCCGGAGGGGCCGAGTGCCTGGGGCGAGACGACTGCGGCATCCTAGCGCCCGGCAAATGCGCGGACGTCGCGCTGTTCCGCATCGATGACCTCGCCCACGCCGGCATCGCCGACCGACTGGCCGGGCTCGCTCTGGCGCCGCCCGCGCGCGCGTCGGCCGTGATCGTCAACGGGCGCGTGGTCGTGTTCGACGGGAGGCTTCTGACCGCCGACGAGGACGAGATCGCCCGCGAGATCGCGGCTACGAGCGCGCGCCTCTACCCCACGAAATCTTAGGCTGCGCCTTGATTTCGCGGGGGCCCCTGAGGCCGGATGAAGGTTCCGCCCCGAGGTTCGCCGCCCCCAACCAGCGTCTTGACCGTCCGTCCGCGAATCCGCTGGCCTTCAGTTGCGCTGAACGGATTGCGATAGAGCAGGTCTTCTCGCCGAACGATGGCCTCGTGCGATAGGTCGACGAGCCAGAGGTCGGCGTCGAACCCCGGCGCGATGTCGCCCTTGCGAGCCAGACCGAACCGCTTGGCGACGTTGGTGGAGGTCACGGCTGCGATCACCGGGAGCTCGAGCCGACCCGTGGCGAGAAGAAGCTGCCGGGTCGACTGGCAGCCTGAGATGCCGCCCCAGATCTTCGAGAAATCGTCACCCTGCTTCAGCTCGAGCGTGCTTGGCGAGTGGTCGGAGACCACCATGGGCAGCCGGCCGTCGCGGAGCATCCACCAGAGTCTTTCGCGGTCGATCGCCGTCCGGAAGGGCGGCGCGCATTTGGCGATCCCGCCCATACGTTCTATGTCGCTCTCGACGTATAGGAGGTAGTGCGAGCACGTCTCGCCACTCGCGTCGACGCCGCCCTGCTGGGCCTCGTGGATGAGCTCGACCCCGCGCGCCGTGCTGACGTGAACGATATGGACCCTGCATCCGGTCTCACCTGCAATGGCGATGGCTTGTCCGATCGCTTCCAGCTCCGCATCCGCGGGCCGCGACCAGATGAAGTCGCGCGCGGTGGGCCCAGCGGCCGAAGCGAGCCGCAACGGGTCTTCCGCGTGGACCAAAAGGATCGAGCCCAGCTCGGCGATTCTCTGCATGCCCGCACGCAGCGTGTTCGCGTCGCAGGCCGGAAACTCATCGATGCCGCTCGGGCACATGCACGCCTTGAAGCCGAAGACGCCGCGCTGGACCAGCGGCTCCAGCTGGTCGAGGTTGCCGGGCACCAGCCCGCCCCACAGTCCGAAGTCAACCTTCGACGAGCGCTTCATCGCCTCGAGCTTCAGGTCGAACGCGGCGACGTCGGTGGTCACCGGGAGGTTGTTGAGCGGCATGTCGATGAAGCTCGTGTAGCCGCCGGCGGCAAGCGCCGCCGACCCGTGCGCGATGTCCTCCCACTCGGTCCTGCCAGGCTCGTTGAAGTGGACGTGCGAGTCGATGCCGCCGGGAAACACGTGCAGGCCTGACGCATCCAGCTCTTCGCCGTCATCGGCAAGGTTCAGTCCGACCGCAACGATCTGGCCGCCGGCGATCGCGACATCGGCTTTCTCGGCTCCGCGGGCTGTGACGACCGTGCCGCCGCGGATGATCATTCCTTCGCCACGAGCTCCAGAAATTGGGACAGCACGTCGATCGCCACTGCGACGTCCTCTGTCGTCACCGACTCGGCCGGGTTGTGGCTGACGCCCCCCTTGCAGCGCACGAAGAGCATCCCCACCTCCGTGAGAGTCGACATCGCCACCGCATCGTGCCCGGCCCCGCTCGCCAGCTCAACCACCGGGTGGCCGAGATCCCGCACGGCCTGCGAGAGGCTCGAAACCAGGCGCCGCGAGCACGGCACCGTCCCGTTTTCACTGACCAGGGTTGTTGTATGTCCGATCTTCCGGTGCTTCGCGATCTGTGCCGCGATGTCCAGCAGAGTCCGCGAAGCAGGGAGGCGCTCGGAGTCATCTGCGTGCCGAACGTCGAGGCTGAGCGCCACGTGGCCGGGGATCACGTTGGCGGCGCCTGGCGTCACCTCGAGCTGCCCGACCGTGGCGACCAGTCCCTCCTGGCTGCCGGCGTAGCTCTCGACCGCCTGCACGAATATGGCCGCCGCGGCCAGGGCATCGCGTCGCTGGTCCATCGGCGTGGTCCCGGCGTGGGCCGCCTCCCCGGTGAACGTGATGCGAAAGCGCGCCTGGCCTGCAATGGCCGAGACCACGCCGACCGGCAGGTTTCGTGACTCCAACACCGGACCCTGCTCTATATGGACTTCGCAGTAGCCGAGCAGACGGCCGCCGCTCCACCTGTCGTCGGCAATGCGATCCGGGTCGCCGCCAAACCCGGTGATCGCGTCGCGCATGGTGACGCCGTCCGCGTCGAGGCGGTCGAGGTCAGCGAAGTCGAAGGTGCCTGCCACCGCGCGGCTGCCGAGGTACGTGGAGCCGAAGCGCAGGCCCTCTTCATCGGCGAAGGCGAGCACCTCGATGGCAAAGGGCAGGTGCCTGCCCGCGTCGCGCAACCGCTGCACGGCAGCGATCGCCACCACCACGCCGAGAGGCCCGTCGTACTTGCCAGCGTCGCGAACGCTGTCCAGGTGCGAGCCAAGTAGAAGTGTCGCGTCGCTGCCGGCGACACCCGCATAACGGCCGTGCAGGTTGCCGACGTTGTCCCACCGCACCGTCATGCCCGCTTCGCGCATCCACTCGGCAACCCGCTCGTGGGCGCATTGCATCGATTCCGAGGCAAAGGGCCGGGTGATGGCGTCGGGCTCCTCACTGCACCACGCCAGGTATTGGCACCGCTCGATGACGATTCGGGGCAGCGTCACGCCGGCTCGGTGAAAGTGATCTCCTGCGCGCCCTCCCACAGAACCCGCCGACCCAGGTCCGCCAGTTGGTCGTTACCCTCGTAGATCGTCGCGAAGTGATTCCCCGCCAGCTGGCCGGCCTTGCTCGCGAACACCGTCGGACCGAATGGAAACAGGATCTCAGTCTCGCTCAGGCCGCCCGGGTACAGCAGCAGCTGGCCGGGCGCCGGATAGCTGGTCTGGTTCTCGTAGCCGATGTCGAGGTCGAGGTCGCCGAAAGGGATCCAGCCCGCCTCGCCGCTCCAGCGAGCCTGGATGAGCTTGGTCGCCAGCGGCAGCATCGCCCGGAACCTGGCCACGGTCTTGGGCGCGCGCTCCGTCTCGAGCCGGGCTGCAAAGCGCAGGTCGGCAACGACTATCTGGATCACGCCCGCTCGGGTCTCAGGAAGTCGACGGCCTCCTCGCGGCCGTCCCAGACCACGGTCGTGTGTGAGGGTTCGGTGCGCGCCACCACCTTGCCGGCGCGCAGCACGAGCTTGCGCGGGGCGACCAATCGGATGGCGTCCATCTCGGTTGGCGCCGCAAAGGCGCAGAGGTCGGCCCTACTGCCCGGAAGCAGCCCGTAGTCCTCAAGGCCGAGGGCGGAGGCCGGGTTGAAAGTGATCATGTCGATCAAAGTGCGCAGCTCGTTGTGGCCCGACATCTGGCCGTAGTGCGCGAGCACGAACGCGGCCTGTAGCGGGTCGCCGTAACCGAGCGGGTACCACGGATCCATCACCGAGTCGTGGCCGATGCAGACGTTGACGCCGGCCGCGAGGAGCTCTTTGACGCGGGTGTGCCCGCGACGGATCGGATACCCGTCGAAACGGCCTTGAAGCACCGAGTTGTCGAGCGGGTTGGTGACCATGTGCATCTGGGCCCGCTTCAGGTTGTTGATCAGCCGGTATGCGTAAGCGGCGTTGTACGAGTGCATGGCGGTGGTGTGGCTCGCGGTTACCCGCCCGCCCATCCCGAGCCGGATCGTCTCGGCGGCCATCACTTCGACGAAGCGCGAATGGTCGTCATCGGTCTCGTCGCAATGGATGTCGACGCGCAAGCCCTTGTCAGCCGCGAGGGACATCGCGAACTTGACCGACCGCTCGCCGTATTCGCGCGTCAGCTCGAAGTGGGGAATGGCGCCCACGACGTCGACTCCCATATCCACGGCGCGCCGCATCAGGTCCTCACCGCCGTCGAACGACATGATGCCCTGCTGCGGAAACGCGACCAGCTGCAGCGTCATCTGGTCTCCAATCTCTTTCCGCAGCTCGAGGAGGGCCCGCACCGCGCGGAGCTCCGGGTCGCAGACATCAACGTGGCTGCGCACGAACTGGACCCCGTTGGCAAGCTGCCAGCGCAGCACGGTGCGGACGCGGCGCTTCACGTCATCGACGGTCAGGTGTTTGACCCGCTCGGCCCAAATGGCGATGCCCTCGAACAGAGAGCCGGACTGGTTGTGTCGCGGCTCGCCGACTGTGAGCACGGCATCAAGGTGGATGTGAGGCTCGACTAACGCCGGGGTGACCAGCGCGCCCCCGAGGTCGATGACCTGGCGGGCCTCGGGCTCGGGCTCGGCTATCCGCCCGTCCCGAATGCAGATCTCCCTCGTGTCTGCCTCCCCGGCGATCCGGGCGCCCTTCAGGAGCAAATCGAGCATCGACAGGAGGCTATCAGAGACCTAAACTTCCAGCGTTTAGGCAGTCGGTTTGTCCAGGGGGAAGGGCCATGCAGACGGCTGAGGAAGTAGAGAAGCACGTACCGATTCGTGAGGGCGACTATGGGGAGAGGGTCGCCACCGTCGAGCCGGGCGGCGTCGAGTACATCGC
>DASWGF010000183.1:0-2192 GCA_036393875.1 Candidatus Dormiibacterota bacterium | reverse complement strand
CTACTTCATGCACTTCCCGCTGCCGATCGTGGTCGGATTCGTCTTCTGGGTGCGCAGCCGGGACCACTACCGGAGGTTCATCGCCGCCCTTCTTCTGATGGCGATGCTCGCCTTCATCACGTACCTGTTCTGGCCTTCGGCGCCGCCCTGGTACCAGTTCCAGGCCAGCGTGACCGGCGGAGAGGAAACGGTGCACAAGGTTCTCAACGAGACGGTCGACAAGCTGTGGGGCCCGAACTACTGGGTTTCGCCGCTTTACTCACACCTCAACCCCAACAAGTTCGCGGCCTTCCCATCGCTCCACGCCGCGTTTCCGGCGCTGGCCGCGCTCTACGCGTGGCGTAGGTATCGATGGCTTTCCGTGGGACTCATCGCCTGGACCCTGGCCGTCGCGCTGAGCATCGTCTATCTCGGCGAGCATTACGTCGTCGACGTTCTCGACGGCCTGCTCTACGTGGCAGTGGCGGCGTTCATAGTCGAGGCGGTGAGCCGGTGGCGGACGAAAGCTAGGCCTGCCAGACCCTCCGCATGATCGCGCGGGCCAGCTTGTCGGGGTCGTGGTGCGATGGGAGGCGGACGTTCACGACGTCGGCAGGGATGAATCGCACCTCGGGGTGAAGGTCTGCGTCCTCCGACCTGAAGACGACCTGTGACTGCCCGCCGGTGGGCATGTGCGCGTGGTTTGAGTTGACGAGCACGAAGTCGAAAATGTTCGATCCAACGTGCTCGCCGATCACCCGCAGGTAATCGTCGACGCAGTAGCCCTCGGTTTCGCCCTTCTGCGACGCCAGGTTGCAGATGAGCACCTTGAGCGCCGGCGACGCCTTGATCGCCTCGACCATTCCTTCCACCAGCAGGTTCGGGAGGATCGAGGTGTAGAGCGAGCCCGGGCCGATGACGACCAGCTCGGCGTTGAGGATCGCCTGCGCGGCCTCCGGGTTCACCTGGGCTCCGTCAGGTTTCAAGAAAACCTGAGTGATGGGCGCGTCCTGCATTGGGATCTTGGACTCGCCTTCGACGGAGCGTCCGTTGATCGACGCCACGAGAGTGACGTCCTGGAGGGTCGAGGGTACGATCGTGCCTTTGACCGCGAGCACCTTGCCCGACTCGCGCAGGGCGTGCTCGAAGTTTCCCGTCACGTCAGCCATGGCCATGATGAAGAGGTTCCCGAAGGAATGACCGTTGAGGGATCCCTCCTTGAACCGGTGGTCGAAGAGCTGCTTCATCAGCGGCTCCGCGTCGGCCAACGCGATGAGGCACTGGCGAAAGTCCCCGGGCGGGAGGATGCGGTACTCCTCACGGAGCCTGCCGGATGAGCCGCCGTCATCCGCCACCGTGACGATGACCGAAAGGTTCGAGGTGTAGGTCTTGAGTCCGCGCAGCAGCGAGCTGAGCCCTGTGCCGCCACCGATCGCGACGATGCGCGGCCCGCGGGCCTTCAATCGGAATGCGTGAATCACGTCGACGATGCTGCTCGTGCTGTTGCCGGGCAGGAACGGGCCGAGGACTGATTGCGTCAACTTCACGTAGCTGAACAGCAGGAGACCGAGGCCGAGAGTCCCGAAGATGATCGCGCGCGCCCAGTGGGGCCAGAACTGCAGGGTTATGTAAAAGAACTGAGACGGTAGGGTGGCTGTCTCGTAAAAGGCTTTGAGGAAGTAGGCGAAGCCAAGCACGACCACGAGCTCGGAGACCATGAGCAGCAGCAGCCAGCGCTTGATCTCGAGACCAGGCGTGAGCCAGCGCAGCCAGTTGGTCTTCGATTGGAGCCTGGTGGCCATCTACCCCACCTGCAGGAACGGTTTCAAGACGTGCAAGGTTATCGTTGGACTACTCTTCAATCAGCCAGTATGCGTACTTTGCGTGGGCTACGCCGCCTGCTCCGGGTTGCCGTCATCGGCCTCTTCGTGGCCGCGGTCGCGACCGAGCTGTCCAAGCCCGAAGATCAGCGCACATGGCATGGCAGGGTCGGGGGCGTCGTGCCCTACGACTTTCGACCACCGACGTGGGAACGCATAAGGGCGGCTTACTGGAACCCTGAGTCCAATCATTTGTTCAGCGATCGCGTATTTGGCGTCGGGTGGGCCGTCAACCTGTATCAGGCCAAGCGCCTGCTCGAGTCGGCCTACGAAGGGCTCGTGGGCGGGCCTCCTTCGCTCTCGATCCGGATGAGCACCCGGGAGCCGTCGGCG
>DASWGF010000182.1:0-14524 GCA_036393875.1 Candidatus Dormiibacterota bacterium | reverse complement strand
GCGCACGATCCAGCCGGCCTGCTGGATGTGCTCAACGCGCATCTCAAGGTGGTCCTTCGCTCGATTTCCATATGCGGAGGCGTGGTCGAAAAGTTCGTCGGTGACGGAGTCATGGCCACGTTCGGTGCCAGCGGAGATTCCGGCCTCAGCTCGGACCACGTGAATCGCTCCATGGCGGCCGCGATCGGCTTGATCGGAGCCAACGAGGCCTTGAACCGGCGCTGCGCCGATGGCTGGGGATTCCGGCTCGAGGTCGGCGTCGGCGTGGCGTCGGGACCGGTTGTGGTGGGCGCGGTCGGTTCGGCGGACCGCTGCGAGCTCGGCGTTCTCGGCGATGCGGTCAATGTCGCGGCGAGGCTCGTGACACATGCCGGTCCCGGCGAGGTGTTGATGACGGGTACCGTCTATCACGAGGTGGCCAACATGCTGCAGAGTGAGCTGACCAACCAATCGGCCGTGCGCGGACGCTCAGGCGCACTCGAGATCTACCGCATGTCCCTGCTTGGAGGGCGCAGCGCCCTGGCCTAACGCTCGGTCAAGCAGGCAGTGGCGACCAGGATCACATCAAGGCGTCACGGCTGCGCACCAGAAAGTCGCGTTCGACCGCGTTCTCGGTGCGCGCGATCGCAGCCTCGTAGGCCTGGGCCGCCTCGTCGTTGCGCCCCAGACGCCGGAGCAGGTCGGCCCGAATCGCGTGAAACAGATGGGAGCCATCCAGGTCGAGGCCTTCGACGAGGGTGAGGGCCGCATCCGGGCCCTCGACTTCGGCCACAGCGACCGCGCGGTTCAGCGCCACGACCGGGCTTGGGGTGAGGGCGGCGAGCTGGTTGTAGAGCTGCAGGATCTGCCACCAGTCCGTGGCACCCGTGTCCGCCGCGTCGCTGTGAACGGCGTTGATCGCGGCCTGGAGCTGGTACGGACCGGGCTGGTTGCGTCGAAGGCAGCGCCGGACGATGTCCTGGCCTTCGGCGATCAGGGCGCGATCCCAGAGGTCGCGGTCCTGGTCGGCCAGCCGCACGAGCTCGCCGGCCTGGTTTGTGCGCGCAGCCCGGCGCGACTCGATGAGCAGCATGAGCGCGAGCAGCCCCATGGCCTCCGGCTGGTCGGGCATGAGGTTGGCCAGCAGCCGTCCCAGGCGGATGGCCTCCGCGCACAGATCCTCGCGGATGAGCCGGTCGCCTGAGCTCGCCGTGTAACCCTCGTTGAAGATGAGGTAGACGACGGCCAGCACGACGGCGAGCCGGCCCGGGAGGTCGGCCTCGTCCGGAATCCGGTAAGGAATCCTCGCATCGCGGATCTTGCCCTTGGCCCGGACCAGCCTTTGCGCCATCGTCGCCTCGGGAACAAGGAAGGCGCTCGCGATCTCGGCGGTGGTGAGTCCTCCCAGGAGCCGCAGCGTCAGCGCCACCTGGACTCCGGTGGACAGCGCGGGATGACAGCAGGTGAAGATCAAGCGCAATCGGTCGTCGCTCACAGCGCCAGGCTCGACCGGCTCGTCGCGCGCGTGCAGCAGAGCGGCCTGCGCGTGGCGGTCCTCGCGAGACGACTCCCGGCGGAGGCGGTCGATCGCGCGGTTGCGGGCGGTGGTGATGATCCATCCCGCAGGGCTCGGCGGCAGTCCAGTTGTGGGCCAACGTTGCACAGCCGTCGTGAACGCGTCCTGGACGGCTTCCTCGGCGATGTCGATGTCACCGAACACGCGAACCAGGACCGCGACCGCGCGACCGTACTCCTCGCGAAAGACACGTTCGATCTCCAAGGCCCCAACGCCCGGCACGTCGGGGATGCTCAGGCCTCTTCCTGAATCGGCCGCACCTCGATCGGTACGGTGCACGCCCGGGCGGCCTTCCGCCCCCATTCCAGCGCGGCATCGAGGTCGGGCGCTTTGATCACCCAGAACCCGCCTATGTGCTCCTTGCCCTCGACGAACGGGCCGTCGGTCACGAGCATGTCGCCGTCGTTGAGCCGGACTACGGTGGCCGTGCTCGACGGGTGCAACCCTCCGGCGAAGACCCACGCGCCGGTGGCCTTGAGCTCCTGGTTCAGGACATCCACATCCCGCATGACCTGGTCAAGGACCTCGGCCGCGGGAGTGCCGCCTTCAGGTTGATAGACGCTGAGCAGGTACTGCTTCATTCAGAGCTCCTTGTTTACGTTGCAGCTGCCTTGTAGGTTGCGATCACGACGCCGGTGGACGTCGTCCTCGTATCGACCAGCTTGAGAGCGGCGCGCGAACCCGTATCGGTGAAGAGACGGCGGCCGGATCCGAGAATCAGGGGGTGGATCAGAAGTACGTATTGGTCGACCAGCCGGCCACGCATGAGCGACTGGACGAGCTCTCCGCTGCCAAGCACAACAATATCTTTGCCAGGTTGGTGCTTGAGCCGGGCCACCGCATCGACGGCGTCGCCCTCGAGCAACGTGGAGTTCATCCACGGCAGCGGCTCCTTCAGCGTCGTTGAAGCAACGTACTTCTGGGTGTTGTTCAGCACCTCGGTGTACGGATTGTCCGTTTGGTTGGGCCAGACGGCATAAAAGTCCTCGTAGGTCCGCCGCCCAAGCAGGATGCCATCGGTTGTAGCCCCGCTCTCTGCGGCCGCCTTGCCCATTTCAGGATCGGCGTACGGCTGCCCCCAGCCGCCGTGCTCGAAACCGCCACGGCGATCCTCGTCCGGCCGGCCGGGCGCCTGGACGACCCCATCCAGGGTCAGACTCATGAACACAACGATCTTGCGCATTCGTGCCTCCTTGACTTGGCGCGGCATCGTGCCGCCTCCTCAACCTCAACACGAACGGCTTCGGGCCAAATCGACACGAAGCGAAGCGCTTAGCGCATCGACTCCACGGTGGCCTCGGCGCGATTGGCCACCTTCGATCTCATGACCAGGACTGGAGCCTGCGAGTGTGCCGCCAGGTAGGCCGCGGTCGAACCCAGGAACAGGTTGTGCAGCGAGCTGTGGCGGTTGCTCCCGACAACGACGAGGTCGGCGCCGCTCTCGTCCGCCACCTGGACGATCTCTTCGCCGGGGCTTCCCGCCCGAACCACCATCTCCCAGTCGACGCCGGTGCCGCCGAGAGCGCGTACCGCCTCCTGCCTGACCCCCGCCTCTTGATCGTCGAGGGTCTGGACCATCGTGGAGTCGGCGAGGCCGGGCGCCATCAAGGCCGTAGCGGGCAGGTGCCGCACGTAGACGACCACGACCTTGGCTCCAATGCGGGGAGCCAGGTCCGCCACCTGTTCGAGGCCTCGGCTGCTGGCCGGCGATCCGTCCGCGGCTACCACGATCCGCTTGATCCACCTCGAGCCCCGGTATCCGTACGTCGATTCACCAGCGTCCATCTCGTGACCTCCTAACAAAAAGGCGGGGCCGCGCAGACCCCGCCTTGCTTTCCTCTTCCTCTCCTAGCTCACGCCATGACCCGGCGAGTGCGCAGCGCAAACAGGCTTCCGACGTTGATCGCGACCAGGATCGCGATGATCCAGGCGGACCAAGCCAGGGCGGTCACCGCTGTGAAGCCGAATGCCCAGGGACTCACGAACAGAACCACGGCCAGGACGGACGGGATGAGCTCAAGTCCACCCGCCTGCCTCATCGCCGCATTCAAGAGTCCGGCGAGGGCGATGAGTGTACCGAGTACGTACAGGGTGGAAGTGGCAACCGTTTGCCCCGTCTCACCAAACCCGATGGGAGTCAGGAACAGCACGACGCCCAAGCCGACGACGACCCAATCTTGCCAACGCCTCCATGCAGTCATGGCAGCAACCTCCTGGGCACGACCTCGGACCTTGGGAATGCGGTGGGCGCGCCCTCCGGGGGCCCGCAGTCCAGGCATTCGCGCGGAGCCGCGCAGCATAGAAGTCGATATGTGGTCGCTCATGCCGTCAACCTCCTGCGAAAGTCAACAACAACTACTTGCGCGAGCAACGACATATTCCGCGCTCGGCGGGGTCAGCGGCCGGCCACCCGCTGTTTGAACGGGCAGGTGGTGACGTGGTCGTCGACGATGCCCACCGACTGCAGCAGTGAATAGATGATGGTGGACCCGACGAACGTGAAGTTCCGGCGCTTGAGGTCCTTGCTGATGCGGTCGGACAGCTCTGTGGTCGCAGGCAGGTCGGCGAGCGTGCGCGGGTGGTTGATGACCGGGGCCCCGTCGACCCAGTTCCACAGGTAGGTTGAGAACGACCCAAATTCGCCTTGCACTCGAACGTATGCCTGCGCGTTGGCGCGCGTGCTGGAGATCTTGAGCCGGTTTCTGATGATGCCGGGGTCCTGCCGCAGCAGTTCGAGCCGGCGGTCCGTGAACCTGGCCACTTGCGCGGGATCGAAATTTGCAAACGCTCGCCGGTATCCGCCACGCCGGTTGAGGATGGTCGCCCACGACAGGCCCGCTTGGGCACCCTCGAGGGTCAGCATCTCGAAGACGTGTCGGTCGTCGTGAGAAGGGACTCCCCATTCGTGGTCGTGGTAGTCGCCCATGGCGGGCGAGCTGTCCGCCCACGCGCATCTTCCTCCGCCTGACACCGATGACTTGGCCACCCGAAGTCATCGTAGATTTGTCTGGGGGATGCGCAAGGTCTATCGGGGGCGGGATATCGAGGTCACCTTCGACCTGGACCTCTGCGTCCACGTCGCCGAGTGCCTGCGTGGGCGGCGCGAAGTCTTCCAGCTCAACCGGCGACCGTGGATCCTGCCGGACGCCGCCGGCGCCGACGAGGTGGCCGAGGTCGTGCGGCGATGCCCGAGCGGAGCGCTGCTCTACCACCGGCTCGATGGCCGGCCGGACGAAGACCCGGCGGGGCCGGCGAAAGCCACGCCGATAAAAAACGGCCCGCTGCTGGTGACCGGCAAGATCGAAGTGCGGCGTGACGACGGCACCGTGGAGACCCTGCCTCGCGCCACCCTTTGCCGCTGCGGCCATTCAAACCACCAGCCCTTCTGCGACAACCAGCACCTGGCTGCGGGCTTTCGCGCCCCCGGGGTTCCGTTCCGAATCCAGCTGAGCCCGGTCCGCCCTCAGCTGGATCAGCCGATCGGCAAGGCTGAGGACCCACGCGGCCGGTGAATCGCAGCGCGGTCCACGAAGACTGGCCGGAGCTGCCTTACGGCGCCTGGAGAGACACGCTCGAGACACTGCACATGAACCTTCAGATCGTGGGCAAGGTCAGGCTCGCCCTGACGCCGTTCGAACCGCAATGGGCCAACGTGCCCCTGTATCTCAGCGCGCGCGGACTGACCACCACGCCGATCGCGCAGGCGGGGCTGATATTCCAGATCGACGTCGATCTCATCGACCACCAGGTTGTGATCGAAACCGCCCGCGGCGACACCCGCCGAGTAGCACTGACGGCTCGCCCGGTCGCGGACTTCTATACCGATCTCATGTCCAACCTGCGCACGCTGGGGATCGACCCCCCCATCCGCCCGATTCCTGACGAGGTCAGCGATCCGATTCCCTTTGCCGAGGACACCGTTCACGCGGCGTATGAGCCGGAATGGGCAAATCGTTTCTGGCGAGTGCTGGCCCAAATCGACCTGCTACTCAAAGATCATCGGTCCCGATTTCGGGGCAGGACATCGCCCGTGCAATTCTTTTGGGGCACCTTCGACCTCGCCAATTCGAGATTCTCCGGCCGGGCGGTCGAGCCTCGGCCGGGCGCCGGACTCATCGAGAGAAAGAGCGGCGACGCCGAGCAGGTCTGCGCCGGCTTCTGGCCCGGAGACGCGCGGTTTCAACAACCCGCGTTCTTCTCCTACACCTACCCGAAACCGGATGGAATCGAGTCGCAAGCGATCGAGCCGGCCCAGGCGGGCTGGAACTCTCAGATCGGCGAGTTCGCGCTCCTGTACGACGACGTCCGCACGAGCGCATCGCCTGGAGAGGCGATCCTCCGGTTTTTCGAGAGCACCTATGCAGCGGGCGCCCGCCTGGGCGGGTGGGATCCGAGCCTCCTAATCGAACGCTCTCATTGACCTCGTGATCAACCCGCAGACTCTGAGCCGCAGGTTGCGCGTCGCTGTGAAGGTGCCTCGTGATCCCGGCTTCGGCGCGCTGCGGCGCGCGACGCGCGCCGCCATCGTCATCCCACTGGCCTTTGCGTTCGCGAAACTGCTTCTGGGCGAGCCGCAAAGCCTGATCTTCGTGATGTTCGGCTGTTTCTCACTGCTTGTAATCTCCGACTTCGGAGGCCTGCGGCGGCCGCGCGCGCTCGCATATCTCACTGCCACGATTGTTGGCGCGGCGCTGGTGGCACTCGGAACGTTCGTCTCGTCGTCAGCCTGGCTCGCGGCGGTTGTGATGCTCCTGGTCGGTTTCGCGATCTCGTTCAGCCGCACCTTCGGCGGCTACGTCGCCGCGGCGAACATTGGCATGCTCCTCGCCTTCGTGATCGCGGTCACCATCCCGGGATCAGCCAATGTCATCCCGGCGCGCGTCGGTGGCTGGGCCATCGCTGGGTTGATTTCGACTGGGGCGGCTGTCGCACTCTGGCCGCTGTTCGAGCGCGTGACCACGCACCACCAGGCGGCGAAGGCTCTCCTTGCCGTCGCGGATCTCGTCGAAGGCATGCGGTCTGCGGCCGGTGAGAGCGATCTACCGCGTCTCGAGGAGGCTGCGCGCCAGAAGGTGGAGACCGCCCGGCACGCACACGCTGCGATGGCCAAGCGTCCCACCGGGCCGGCTCGCCGGGCGCGGTCATTCGCCCAGCTGCTCATCGAGCTCGAACGGGTCCTCGAGATCATCGAGCGTCCGTTCACCGAGCAGCGACCGGTGGTGCGTCCGGGCCTGGCCGAGGGGGACCGGCTGGTGACTTCAGTGGTCGCGGCCTTGCGCTCGAGCGCGGACGTGCTGGCGGGCGGCGCTGAACCGGATCTTGGGGCCATCGAGGTGGCGCGCGAAGAGCATCGCGCCGCTCGGGATCGTTGGGCGGCCGAGCAGCTGCGGGCCGGCCGGCCGCTTGAGCAGGTTCTCGATGGACTCGATTTCGACGACACGCTTCGCGTCGTGTCGTACCTAGCGGTCGCAGTGGGCGGCAACGCCATCACCGCCGCGGGCGCAAGACCCCAGGTCGGCGACAGCGCGGTACAGGTTCTGCAGACCATCCGCACCCATCTCGAATCGCCGTCGACCGTGCTGCAAGGCAGCCTTCGCGTGGCGATCGGCCTGGCCCTTGCGGTCTGGGTCGCCCGCACGTTCGATTTCTCGCATTCCTTCTGGATCGTGCTGGGAACGATCCAGGTCTTGCGCAGCAACGCGCTGGGCACCGGGCGAACGGTCCTCCTGGCGGTGGCGGGCAACTCGATCGGCGTGGTCATCGGCGGCTTGTTCGCGGCCGTGGCGGGGAACGACCCAGCGCTCATGTGGGCCGCGTTCCCGATCGCCGTGTTCGGCGCCGCATACGCAGCCACGACGATCGGTTTCATGCTGAGCCAGGCCGCCTTCACCATCAACCTGATCGTGGTTTTCAACCTGATCTCGCCAGCCGGTTGGCAGATCGGCCTGGTGCGGATTGAAGACCTTTTGGTCGGAGCCCTCATCAGCCTGGTCGTCGGTCTGCTGTTGTGGCCGCAAGGAGCTCGCCGCGAGCTCGCCCGTGGTTTGGGGAACTTCTATCGAGGCCTGGTTGCGTATCTGGACCAGGGCTTCGACCGTGTTCTCGGGTTCGCGGCGGCGAGCGCGGCCGACCCTGCTCGGCAGGTCGTCGTGCGTGCACGCGATCGCGCCGACGAGGCCTTCGACACCTTCTTAACCGAGCGGGGGGTCGGCTCATCCGACCAGGAAACGGCGGCTTTGCTGCTGTCTTCGGCCAACCACGCGATCCTGGCGGGCGACCTCCTCGGCGTCATCGCCGGCCCGATGGGTTATTCGGCCGCCAGCTGCGCCGACGGTGCTCGCGACGTGCGGGGGCAGGTCCGCGAATTGCTCGGAACGTACGCCGGTCTCGCCGACCGCCTGAGCCTGTCGCGTGCGACTGGGCCTGAGTCCCGAGTTTCCCCGGCCGCGCTGCGCGAGGCTGAGCTCAACTGCCTGCGCCGGTGGCAAACCGACGCTGAGGTCGGGAGAGGCGCGATGGCCGTCGTGATGGCGGGCGAGTGGGTGCAAAACCTCGCCCGCCTGGAGAGCGACCTCGAAGGAGCCGTGGACGCCGTGGTCGAAGGAGCGCGCAAACCGTGGTGGCGCTGACCACCGCCGGCGGGTGGGAACGGATTGGCGATTAAGAGAAGGGCGAGACCGGTCGCTCCTGCAGCACTCCGTCCACGTACAGGTCGACCTTCTCGTTGTAGAAGCAGAGCAGGTTCTCGATCTTGGGGATCTCGGCAATCGGCCGCGGATAGCCCCAGACGAAATCCTTGTACGTCCTGTCGCCTAGCTGCAACGACCAGTAGCTGGCCGCACCTTTGTAGGGGCAGTGCGTGACCGTCTCGGTTGGGTGAAGCACGTCCATCCGAACGTCCAGCTTAGGGATGTAGTAGCGCGTGGGCAGGCCGGTCTCGTAGAGAAGCACGGGCCGGCTGGTCTCCGCAATCACCTGACCGTCGACCTCGACACGCACGTGGCGAGAGCTGTGGACTGTGTCCACCCTGGTGTAGGGGTCGCGTGGGTGAACGAAAACTTCCTCGTCCTCTTCGTACCAGGCGTCGACCGCATTCCAGTAGAAGGCGATATGACCCTCCAGCGGGGCCAGGTCGCCGGCGGGCTCGGCGTAGCTCCACGCCAGGTTGTCGGTTTGGCGATCGCCGACATTGGCGCGCCAGCGCACGGTTCCAGACGCCACGTCCGGCGACGGCTCCTTGCGGGCCAGCAGCTCCATGTGCACGTCGGCGGTCGGGAACCAGTAGACCGGTGGACGCTTGGTCTCGAAAACGAGCAGCACTTTCTGGCTGTCCGCGAGCAGCCGGTTGGCGAAGTAAGCGCGGACTCGTCGCGGGCTCACCTCGATGTGCACCCCATCTTTGAGTCTCGCCCGTTCAGCGGCCGTATGCACCTTGGTCGGAGCTTGAGTCTTCATACAGATCCGAACCCGGCCAGGGGGAGAAAGCTTCCCTCAGCGACCTATTGGGAATTTGGGACCAGCGGCGACGGATGCTTGGGCTGGTACAGACGAATTACGCCTCCCCCGGGAAGCTGAATCTTGGTCACGGATCCCCACCGTGCCTCTTCAAGTTCGGAACACAGGACGTTCTTGTCCGCCAGGGCCGACATATCGGCGTTCAGATCGTCAGACATGAAATAGAGTTCGTGCCCGGCATCGTCTTCGGCGGGATGAAGTGCCATTTCGGCCGGAGGCAGCGCAAAGATCAGCCAATCGTGACCGGCGTCCACCGATGGCAGTCCGAGAACGTCTCGGAAAAAGGCGCGATCAGCGGTCGGATCCCTGCTGTAGACGATCACGTGGGCGCCAAAGATCATGTGCTTGCTCCTTTTTCGGCCCGCCTCACACAGTGAGGCCGACGTTGCCTGTCTTCTGCTCCGTTTCGACGTACCTCGTCGCCTCGACCACGTCCTCCAATGCGTAGGTCCGATCGATGACCGGTCGGAACTCCCCGGCCTCCACGAGCTGCTTGAGGAAGAGGACGTCCTGCTTCGTCTGTCGAGGTGGGATCTGGAACACCACCCTCTTGTCTCCGACCCGTGGCGTCCACAGGGCCAGGAAGAGATTCTCGAATCCGTCGGTGGGCAGGTAGATGCCGCCAGGCTCGAGCGAATCCCGGCTGCGCTTGAACGAGTGCTTGCCGACCGCATCGAAGATGACGTGATACGTCTGGCCGTTCTTGGTGAAGTCTTCCTTCGTGTAGTCGATCACCCTGTCCGCTCCGAGCGATTTCACGAGCTCGAGGTTTTTCGTGCTGCACACCGCGGTGACGTCGGCGTCGAAATGCCTTGCCAGCTGAACTCCCGCGGTGCCGATGGCTCCGGACGCGCCGTAGATAAGGATCCTGCGCCCCTTCTTGAGATCTGCCGCGGTCAAGCACGTCAGCGCATTGAGCGCTCCGTCGGTGATGGGCGCAGCCTCCCCGAAGGTCATGCCGGCCGGCATGTGTGCGATACGAGCGCTCTCGCGCACGCACATGAACTCCGCGTGGGCACCGAACCTCAGGCCGCTGTTGCCGAAGACGTGGTCACCGACCGCGAACTCATTGACGGTCGCCCCGACCGCCTCGACCTCGCCGGCAAACTCGCTGCCGAGGATCCGCCGCCTCGGCGTGCGGAGGCCCGAGACCAAGCGGCTGAGGACTGAGAAGCCCAGGCCGCTGCTCCGGTTGGCTTCACGGGTATGGACGTCCAGCCGATTGACCGTGGTGGCGTGGACCTTGATGAGGACCTCGTCCTCCTTGGGGACAGGCCGCTCGACTTCTGCGATCCGCAGGACTTCGGGCGGACCATACCGATCGTAGACGACCGCTTTCATGAGCGTGCCCTCTGCATGGTCAGGATGCCTGTCGAAAGCAGGTAGAGCCCGAAGAGCACCGCCATCATCGCAAAGCTGGGGGGCAGGGTCGGAACCAGATAGCTCAGGGTGAGGCCCGACCAGGTCGCCACCAGGGCAATGCCGGCGCTGAGCGCCATACCTGCATAAGGACGCGTGGTCAAGTTGCGAGCTACGGCCGCAGGGGTGGCCATCAGGCCGAGGATGAGCAGGGCTCCGGTGACCTGCACCGCCTCGCTCGCGACGACGGCAACGACGAGCAGGAACGCTCCGCCGAGCACGCCGACCCGGATCCCCTGCGCCGCGGCCGCGGCCGAGTCGACCGAGGCAAACAGCAGCGGGCGTGCGATCACCAGGAGACACACGACGGCTCCAATGCTGACGAAGACGGCGGTTCGCGCCTGGCCGGCCGAGATTCCGAACACGCTTCCGAACAGGACTCCGACTCCGCCGGTGCTGTTGGAGGTCGAATGGCCCGAAACGTAGATCGAAATGAAGAGAACCCCAAGGCCGAGGATCAATGCGAAGAAGACTCCGATTTCGACGTCGCCTGCGCGCGAAGCCACGGATAGTGAGTTGAGCAGCACGGCGGCGAGGACCGTGGCGACGAGCAGCCCGAAGAGCTCGTTGAATCCGAAGGCCAGGGCGGCGACACCGCCGGTGAACGCCACGTGGCTCAAGGCGTCGGCCGCGAAGACCTGGCCGCGGAGGACGAGAAAGTAGCCCGCCAGGCCCGCCGCGAGCGCAATCCCGGTCGAGGCGAGCAATGCATTGCGCATGAACTCGTGCGCGAACATCACGTCCACGTCAGGCTCCCCTGAATTGGCGCGCCATTCGCGCTACCGCGTAAATGACGAACCCAACCCCGGTGACCAGGAAGCCGATCGGAAGGTCGCTGAAGTAGGAAATCGTCAGCCCGGACCAAACGATGATCAACCCGAGCCCGACTGACACGAGCATCGCGAGTGCCGGCCGGGCTACCAGCTGATCGGCGGCGGCCGCGGGCATCACCAGCAGGGCAAACACCAAAAGCGCGCCGGTGATCAAGGCGGTGCTCGCGATGGCAAGACCGAGGACCACCAGGAACCCGATCGACAGCACACGCACCGGAACCCCGGCGGCGGCGGCGGCAGGCTCGTCGACCGAGAGGTACAGCAATGGCCTGCCGATCAGCGCCAGGCCAGCAAGCGCGACGACGGCGATCGCCAGCATCAGCAGCACCTGTGCTCTCGTGACGCCGAGGAAGGTGCCGAAGAGGATGCTGTAGACCCCTTCGAGCAAGCCCTTGTACAGGCTCACGAACAGAAAGCCGAGACCGAGCATGAAGGCCTGGATGGTCCCGATCGCGGCCGACTCGGCGCGACGGTCGCGCACTGCTCCCCGCCCGAGCACCCCGATGCCCAGGCCCGAGGCAGTGCACAGGACCGCCAGCCCCAGCAGCTGAGGCAGCCCGAACAGAATCGCTCCAGCGGCGCCGGGGAAACCGACAATCGCCAGCGTATGGCCGGCGAAGGCCTCGCCGCGGAGGACGACGAAATAGCCGACGATCCCCGCCAGCACCGCGGCTGTCGTGCCAGCCAGGAACGCGTTCTGCATGAACTGATAGGCGAAGAGCTGGTCGAGGGCGTCAATCATGGGCGTGGTACGAGATCGCTTCCGGCTGTTGGCCGACGACGAACAGCCGGCCGTCGCTGGTGCGGAGCACCTCGATGTGGGCGTTGTAGAGCGCGCTCAATTTCTCGCTTGTGATGACTTCCTCCGGTCGTCCAATCACTGCGCTCCCACCCGCCATGTAGATCACTCGGTCGAGGTCGCCAAGGATTGGGTTGACGTCGTGCGCGACCATGATCACGGTCACGCCTTCGCTCCTGCAGATGTCGCGCGCAAGCGCTGAGATGGCCTGCTGGTTGCCGAGGTCCAGGCTTTCCAGCGGTTCGTCCATGAGCAGCATCCGCGGACCTCGCACCAGCGCGCGCGCGATCAGGATTCGCTGCTGCTCGCCACCACTCAGCTCTCCGACGGGACGGCCGGCGTACGCAGCCGCCCCGACCACCTCGAGGACCGCGTCGAGTCGCCTCGCGATCTCCCGACTGCCCGGCGCGAACGGAAGCGGCAGGCCCCAGCGGTTGCCATCGAGACCGAGGCGCACCAGGTCACGGGCGCGCAGTCGCAGGGATGAGTCGAAGCTGTGTCGCTGGGGGAGATAACCGAGCAAGCTCGCCGCCTCGTGGGGCGGGCGGCCGAACACCTGCAGGCTGCCGGCACTCAGCGGCAGGAGACCGAGGATGGTCTGGATCAGAGTCGACTTGCCGACGCCGTTCGGCCCCAGCACGGCGACATACTCACCGGTCTCGACCCGAAGGGTCACCCCCTTCCAGATCGATCGGCCGCCGCGACTGACGGCAGCGTCCTCCAGCTGCAGCGCCGCCGTCCCTATGGCGGCCTGCTGATCGGGCGCTTCGGCTTGCAACGTCCCTACTTTGCGCTCGCGAGCGCGTCGAGCAGCGCTTGTAGCTGCTTCGACTGCCAATCCTGAAAGGTGAGGTCGGCCGGGTCGAGCGTCTCGGTCACGGAGGTCACCGGGATGCCTTTCGCCCTCGCCTTGTCGACCAGCGCCTGCACGTCCGGCGTCGAGTTCTGGCTGTTGAAGACCAGGACCTTGATCTGCTTGCTCGCGATCTGGCTGTCCATGGACGCCTTGTCGGCGGCAGTGGGATCGGTTCCCTCGCTGATCGCCTTCAAGAATCCGGGCGGGCTGATCAGGTTGAGCCCGAGGTCAGGAGCGAGGTAGGCGAAGATGCTCTCGGTCGCGCCGACAGGCGTGCCGGAGTATCGCTGCTTGATCGCAGCGCGAAGATCGTCGTACTGCTTCAGGCCGGTCGTCACATAGGTGTCGTGCCGGCTTGTGAAGTAGCTGGTGTCGGCTGAATCGAGCCGCTGCAGCTGCGCAGTGATGGCGTCGATCACCTTGCGCACAAAGGTGGGGCTGTACCACATGTGCGGGTTACCTCCCTCGGCCACGCCATTGAGCTTGCCCACGTCGAGGAGCGCCCGCGAGTTGCTCGGATTGGCATCTATGAGCTTCTGCGCCCACGGGTCATAGCCGGCACCGTTCTCGATCACGAAGTCCACGCCGGCGATGGCGCGTGCGTCAGAGGCCGTCGGTTCGTAGGCATGGGGGTCGGTCTGCGGGTTGGTGATGATGCTGCGGACGGTCGCGTGCGAGCCGGCCAGCTGGGTCGCGATGCTGCCCCAGAAATTCTCGGTCGCGACCACTCGCACGGCGGCAGAGTCGGAAGGTGTCGAGATTCCACAGGCAGTCGCAAGCGACGCGACGGCGCCCAGGACGGCCAGGGCAATCAGGGGCGACCCGCGTCCGAAAAGCATGTTCGCACCCGCCGATGTGGACACGGCCAGCAGCATACCAGTTGCGCATGTCGCATGCGCAAGGCCCTTGCGCTACAATGGGGGCATGCCCAGGCCCAGTCCGGTGCGCGACCGGGTTCGCGACCTCGTGTTGAGCGGCTCGCTACATGCGTGGACGATCGAGGAGCTGTTGGCGCGGGTGCGCAAGGACGTGGCGACCGCGGATTACTCGACGGTCTTTCGCGCCGTGTCGTACCTGGAAGAGAAGGACTTGATCCGCAGGGTCGACATCGGTGATGGGCGCGGCCGATACGAGACCGCGGACCGCCATCACGACCATGTGCAGTGCGAGCGTTGCGGACGGATCTCCGAGAGCGGCACGCGGTGTCTCCTGGAGGACGCCGCCGAGAAGGTCAGCAAGGCCACCGGGTACACGATCCTCTCGCACCACCTGGTGTTCACCGGGCTCTGCCCGGAGTGCGCGGCGGCCTCTTAAATCCCGATTCGACACGTCTGGCGCCAAACGCGCCCTTGGAGATCGCCGGATGGGCGCCGTTGGCGTCAGAAGCGTCGAATTCGATCGGCTGTTGGCTCTAGCCCCAGACCGAATGAGCCACGCGTCCCACCAGCTCGAGCTTGCGCTTCTGTTGTTCGTGGCTGATCCGGTTGCCCTCGATGGTCGAAGCGAACCCACACTGCGGGCTGAGCGCCAATCGCTCGAGCGGGACG
>DASWGF010000181.1:0-3826 GCA_036393875.1 Candidatus Dormiibacterota bacterium | reverse complement strand
TCCCCCACCGGCCGGCCGTACAAGAAGCCCTGGGCGGTGTCGCAGCCGGCTTCGATCAAAACCGCTTCGGCGGCCCGGTCCTGCACCCCTTCCGCGACGACCCGCAGCCCCAGGTTGTGGCCGAGGCCGACCGCTGAGCGGACGATGGCGCCGGAGTCGGCCTCGTTGCCCAGCCCGGCGATGAACGAGCGGTCGATCTTGATCTCGTGCAGGGGCAGCCGCATCAAATACAGGAGGGACGAGTAGCCGGTCCCGAAGTCGTCGAGCGATAGGCGCACGCCCATGTCGTTGAGGGTATGAAGGGCCTTGGCCGCCGCGGCCGCCATGGCCACGCCCTCGGTGATCTCGAGAGTAAGCCGCCGCGGCTCCACCTTGGACGCGGCCAGCGCTTGCGCCACCATCTCCTCCAGTGAGTGGTCCTCGATGATGCGGGGCGAGACGTTGAGCGCCACCGAGACGTCGATACCGGCCTCGAGCCACTTGCAGAGCTGAGTCAGCGCGGTGTCGAGAGCCCACGCCGTCAGCGGATGGATGACGCCGGTCTCTTCGGTCATCGGGATGAATCGGTCCGGCGGCATCAGGCCTTCGCGTGGATGGTTCCAGCGCACCAGCGCTTCGACGGAGTAGGTCGTGCCGCTCGAAAGCAATATCTGTGGCTGGTAGTGGAGCGTCATCTCGCCTTGCGGGATGGAGCGGCGCAGCTCACCGGCCAGGCCGGAACGGCGCAGGCTCTGCGCCTCCTGCTCCGGTGCGTACAGCGAGCAGCCGCCGCCCGAACGCTTGGCGACGTACATCGCGACGTCCGCGCGCCGAAGGAGGGTGCCCGGGTCATCGCCGTGCACGGGATAGAGAGCGATTCCGATCGATGCCCCCGTCTCCACCATCTGATCGCCGATCGCAAAGGGGCCTTCCAGCGCCGCGAGGATCTTGCGCGCGGTGGAAACTACGTCATCAGGATGCTTGGCGTCAGTGGTGAGAACGGCGAACTCATCACCACCGAGGCGGGCGATGGTGTCGGTCGCACGCAACACGCCGCGCAGGCGCGCCGTCACCTCCTGCAGCAGGCTGTCGCCGCGGTCGTGGCCGAGCGCGTCGTTGATGTCCTTGAACCGATCGAGGTCGAGCAACAGGACGCCGAACATCCGCTGGTTGCGCCGCGCGGAGAGGAGGGCTTGACGCAGGCGGTCGCCGAACAGGCTTCGGTTTGGGAGACCTGTGAGCGCGTCATGGAGCGCCTGGTATTCGAGCGCGTCGGTGTGGGCTTTGCGCTCGGAGATGTCGCGCATGGTGGCGATGAAGAGGTGGCGTGACCCGACGTGCATGGAGCTGACCACGAACTCGAGCGGGAACAGGCTGCCGTTCTTGCGCTTGCCCATCGTGTCGTGGGCGCCACTGGCCGGCAGGTCCAGCTTGAGCCGCCGCTGCAGGTAGTTGACGAACGCACTGCGGTGGGTGGTCGCGATGAGGACGTCGACCGGCTGCCCCACCAGCTCTTCCTCGGCGTAGCCGAACAGCTTGACGACGGCCGGGTTCGCCGACTCGATCACGCTCGCCTGGTCCAGAGTCGCGAGTCCGTCAGATACGTTGTCCAGGACCGACCGCGTCCTCTTCTCGCTGTCCTGGAGCGCCAGCTCGGCACGCTTCCGTTCGACGAACTCGCCGATTTGCGACCCGATGTCGTTCATGACCGCCACGAGCCCGTCATCCAGGAGCCGCGGCGCCCACGTGTGAAGCGAGATCATGCCCACCACGCGCCGTCCGCTTCGGACTGGAAAGCCAACGATCCCTTTGAGCCCTGCGGCCAGGGCGGCCGCGGAGCGCACGGAGTCGTCGGTCGCGATGTCGGTGATGGCGACTGGAGAGCCCGACTCCCACACCTGCCCGGCCAGGCCTTCGCCGCGACGGAATGACGCGTCCTTCGCAGTCGCTTCGTACGCCGATGTATCGCGGCCGGGGCGCTTCCACGACGCGACGAAATGCATCGCCTCGCGTGGGAGGTCGACCTCCCAGTACTCCGCAAGCTCCCAGTCCAGCGTCTCGCAGAGCGCTTCGAGGACGTGCGGCGCCGCCCTATCCCATCCCGGCGATGTGACGAGCGCATGCGTGACAGCGAATCGGGCGGCCTGCAGGACCTCGTTGCGCTTGCGGTCGCGGATGTCGATGATCACGGTCTGGAAGTAGAGCGGCTTGTCTTCGGCGTCGCGTACCAGGCGCACGGCCACGTCGGCCCAAACCTGGTCGCCGTCTCTCCGAAGGAATCGCTTCTCGTACCGAAGGTTGGCCGCTTCCCCGGCCATCATCTGGCGGTGCGCTTCTTTGGTGGCGGCGACATCGTCAGCGAAGGTGACGTCGTATACGGACATGTCTTTGAGCTCGTCGGCTGTGTAGCCCAGAAGCTCGCAATAGGCCTCGTTGACCGACATGATCTTGCCGTCGAGGCCCGCGAACGACATGCCGGCCTGGGCTTGCTCGAAGAGGGTACGGAAGCGCATCTCGCTCTCGCGCTCAGCCTGCTCGGCGCGGTAGCGCTCGGTAATGTCCGTGACCAGGGCGAGCAGGCGATGCGGTCCCTCCGCGACGAGGCGGTGGATGGCAACCTCGAGCTGCAACCGGCGACCGTCTTTCCTGATCAGGCCGGCCTGGTACCGGACCGGCGCCGCGGCGCCGTCAAACCTCTTCGAAAGATTGGCGGCCAGCGAGTCGCGCTCGTCCTGGGGGGCGAGGTCGATCAAGGAGGGCATTGCCAGTAGCTCGTCCTGCGTATAGCCGGTGAGGTTCAAGTACGCGTCGTTGCTGGCGACGTACCTGCCGTCCTCGGTGATGAGCAGGCCTTCGCCGAGGTCGCTGATGGAAAGGAGCAGAGACGCCTGGCGATCGACCTGCACGCTCAGGTCGCGGTCGACCGCGCGCTGGATGATCAAAGCGAGGAGGCCCAGCCCGACCAGGACCAGGGTCCAGACGGCGATCGCCCCGAACGAGACCATCAGCGAGGTCACCGCGTAGATCCACAGCGCGCCCACGCCGGCAAGGGCGATGGCGAACACGTAGGCGAAATGCCGCGCGTGCAAGCCGAGCTCGAAGTACAGGAGCATGGTGACGAAGACGGCGGCCGCAAGGGGAGGCAGGTCGTCGCCGAGCCAAGGTCCTGCGACTCCGAGCCCCAGCACCGTCAGGACCGCGCTCACCACCATCAGCACCAGCTGAATGGCGACGTTGGCGGCCAGCCGCGACACGCGGACGCCGATGGCGATGGCGGCAAACACAATGCCTGCCCCGATCAGGACGAGCTCTCGCTGCACGGCGTACGAGGGCAGGTGGGCCTCCCAGATGCGGAACGCGACCGCCCCGGTGATCGCCGCCGCGGCGATGCCGTTGACGACGGCCAGCCGCCAGGACCGCAGCGGCTGCACGCCCGGCCAGGCCCCGGAGATCAGGCTGAAAGGGTTGCCCGCGGGGTTGCCCGCAGGCTGGTTCCTCTCAGCCGACACTTACCAGCATGGGGACCGCGCTCCGAACGTAGGCCACATTCACCACGTCGAACGATAGCGTTCGAGACCGGAACCTGTTGCGCAGACCGCTACTTGGTCGTCTTGGCTTTCGGGCGCTGGGGGACCGACCGCTTCAGCGGCGGCCGCCGCGTGGCGTGCAGTGGCAGGGGCTGGTTGGGGTCTTCGGCCACCCGGTTGGGCCGGCCGGCGGCGGCATGCAGGGTGCGCAGCTTCGCCAGCCGCTCCTTCTTGGCCACCAGGGCCGCTTTGAGGGCGTCGGAAAGCTGGGTGTCGTTCATGGGGACCACCCGCAGGCGGGCCTCCAGCTCGATCACCTC
>DASWGF010000180.1:0-1680 GCA_036393875.1 Candidatus Dormiibacterota bacterium | reverse complement strand
CGACCGAGATGGCGCGCACGTGGAAACCGCGGCGGCGGATCAAACCCGAAACCTTGCTCAGCGCTCCCGGGCCGTCCTCCACCACGACCGAAAGAACTCTCAACCGATCAACTCCCTCCCCACCGTGTGGGGAGGTCGCCCTCACCTCCCCGCTCCGCGGGGAGGTCGGCTCCGCCCGCGCAGCGGGCGCAGCCGGGTGGGGAAGTGCAGCTGGCAGGGGCGGTTGGGGAGATGCAACTGGCACGGCCGCTTTGGTCATTGGTCCGGAGCCTCCCAGAAGTCGTTGAGGGTCTTGCCCAGCGGGACGATCGGGTAGACGTTGGCCTCCGGGTCGATCCTGAAGTCGATCAGGAACGGCCCCTTGGTGCGCTCCGCGGCATCCATCGCGGGCCCGATGTCGGCGAACTTGTCGACGCGCAGCGCCGGCATCCCATACGCGTCGGCGAGCTTGACGAAATCGGGCATGTGGGTGAGGTCGACCTGCGAGCGAACGCCGCCGTAGAAGTCGTCCTGGAACTGGCGCACCATGCCCAGCGAGAAGTTGTTGAGGAGCACGATCTTGACGTCGAGCTGGTGTTCGACCGCGACCGAAAGCTCCTGCGCGGTCATGACGAAACCGCCCTCGCCGGCGACGCACCACACGTCCAGCTCCGGCCGTGCGAACTTGGCGCCGATGGCGGCCGGCAGCGCATAGCCCATCGTGCCGGAACCGCCTGAGTTGAGGAACAGGCCGGGGCGGTCGTAGTTCCACCACAGCGCCGCCCAGATCTGGTTCTGGCCGACGTCCGCCACGACGATCGCTTCGTTGCGGCACCGCTTGTACATATCGATGAGCACGTCCTGGGGCTGCAGGTGGCCGTTCGAGTGGGTGTATTTGAGCGGGTGCTCCTCTCGCCACGCGTCGATCTGCGCCAGCCAGGTGCCACGGCTCTTCTCGGGTGCGGGGAGGTGCGGGATCATCGCCTTCAACGCCTGCTTGGCGTCGGCGACCAACTCGATCTGGGGCCGCACGTTCTTGCCCATCTCCGATCCGTCGATGTCGATATGGATGAAGGTCTTGACGTTCGGAGCGAAGCCGGCGAGCTTCGCGGTGACGCGGTCGTCGACGCGCATGCCGACCATCATCAAAACGTCCGCGTTCTGCACCGCCTTCAGGTTCCAGCCGGTGCCCATGAAGCCGGTCATGTGGAGCGAGAGCGGGTGGTTGACGGGAAACGAGCCGATGCCGAGCAGCGTGGTGCCGACCGGCGCTGCCGCTTTCTCGGCAAACTCGCGCAGCTCTGCTTCCGCGTGGCTCAGCAGGACGCCGTGGCCGGCCAGCACGACCGGGCGTTCGGCGTTTGCCAGCGCGATCGCGGCCGCCTTCGCGTGCTCGAGGTTCACGTGCCCGTTGAGCTTGTAGCCGGGGATGTCCAATCGCTCGGGCAGCACGTGCGACGCGTCGGCCTGCTGCACGTCTTTGCAGATGTCGATGAGGACCGGCCCAGGCCGGCCGGTGGTGGCGATGTGGAACGCCTCGTGGATCACACGCGGCAGCTGGTTGATGTCGGTGACGAGGTAGCTGTGCTTGGTGACCGAGCTGGTGGCGCCGATGACGTCGGTCTCCTGGAAGGCGTCACGCCCGACCTGCGTGCTGGCGACCTGTCCGGTGATCGCGATCATCGGGACCGAGTCCATGTA
>DASWGF010000179.1:0-2397 GCA_036393875.1 Candidatus Dormiibacterota bacterium | reverse complement strand
CGCGTTCGTGGTTAGGCGCGCGTCGCCCGGGGCCTGGGTCTCTGGTCGCACCCTGCGAGTTTAGGTTTCGGGAAGAATCGACCCCGGCTGTTCGCTCGGGTACCAGGTCAGGACGAGCTGCCTGTTGGCCTCGAAACCGGCGGAGCGGTAGAGCCTGACTGCGGCCTCGTTGTCGGGCCGCGTCCAGACGTAACCAAGCGTGACGCGGCGCTCGCGGAAGAGCCGGACAGCCTGGTCTATGAGCATCTCCCCGACGCCCCGGCCGCGATGTTCTGGCGCTACATAAACCTCGGCGACCTCGCCCTCGAGACCCGTGCCCGGGTCGAAGAGGACGAGCCAGCAGAAGCCGATCACGTCACCGATCTCGTCGCGAACGCCGAAGACGACATTCTCTCCCCGAAAGTACGAGGGCACCGTCGCAAGGTGGTTTTCGATCTCTTCGCGCCGGAGCTGGGGATGGTCTGAGTAGTGGACCTGCTCACCCATGTGGAGCTCAACCAGCAGCGGTTTGATGAGGTCGTAATCGCCCTCGGCGAGGCGTTCCACATCAAGTGTCCTCATTGTCTCGATGGTAGCCTAGGCGCCCACACAAAACGCGCGCATTCAACAACCAAAATGCCGACGTAGCTCAGCTGGCAGAGCAGCCGCCTCGTAAGTGGCAGGTCGTGAGTTCGAATCTCACCGTCGGCTCCATCCACCCTAAGCCGGCCGGCTCGCCGCGATGGCGCCCGGTCGGTCGTTGAGCGGCAAAAGGATTGACACCAGCAGGCTCGACTCGGTGATGAGGACGAGCACCGGCGGCAGCACCAGCACGAGCTCGAGCAGCGCATAGCCCGCGAACAGAATGCCCAGCTGCCAGTCGGACACCCGGCTACGCAGCATCAGCCATCCCGCCACGACCAGCATCGCGAAGTCCTGGAATCCGACGTACGGCGTGAAGAGCAGCGATCCCAAGATGCCGGCGGCGATCGGAAGCTCTGGGCCGCGACTCCGGTGGCGCCAGGCCGCCCCGAGCGTGGTCGCCAGCACGGCGGCCTGCAGCACGTACAGCTGCGGCCCGAGACCGACGAGGCCGGAGACCGCGTAGCGCCGCGTCGGTTCCCACTGCGAGGCCAGTGCCAGCGCATCGCGGTAGCGAGCCAGCCCGTCCGGGCCCAGAATTCCAACCGCGAGGACGGCCAGCAGGGCGGTCACCACCAGCCACGCGAAAAAGGTTCGGACCTGCCCCGATACGAGCAGGCAGAGCGGCACGAGGATGGCGACCTGAGGCTTGACCGCGATGGCAGCGAGGGCAATCCCGGCCCAAACCTTCCGGTTGCGCCCGGACAGCCACCAGCAGGCCGCGACCGCCGCGGCCACCAGCGCCACCGGCTGGCCGACGAGCAAGCCAAAGGCGGTCGGAAAGAGCCCCAACCAGAGCGCCAGTTGCGCCACCCGTGTCAGCCGGGTGGCGCCGGGCGCTACGAGATACCAGGTGAGAAGCAGGGCGCCGAACAATAGGAGCGTCCAGACCCAGACGGCGACTTCGAAAGGCAGGATGGTCAGGGGTGTGGCCAGCCACGCCAGCGGCGGAGGATTCAAGAAAGGCGACCAGTAGAAACCTGGCCCCAGACCGTCCACTGAAGCCTTCTGCGCGGACAGGTCGTACAGGTGCCCATAGCCGCTGTGCAGACCCGTCAGCGCCGCCCCATAGATGAGCCGGAAGTCATTGCGCACGCGGTACTCGGGGATGTAGGTGACCGCCGCGGCGTACACGTCGAAGCCGATGAGCAGGATGCCGGTCCAGAGGCCCGCGGCGCCCCAGAGCCTGGTCCGCCCCCGGACGTATGCCTCGAAAGTCGCCAGCCGGACCAACGTGCACAAAAGGTAAAGGGCCCCGACCGAAGCCGGAGCCCTTTTGGCGGTTCTAGTACGAAGTCTTAATTGACTTCGCGGTAACTGCCTCCCGCGGCTTCGCCGCGGGGACCCCAGAGGAAGTCTCTTTAATTCACCTCTCGGTAGTCCGCGTCGACTACGTCTTCATCCTTCTTCTTCGCATTCTCGCCACCATCGTGGCCGTCCGACTCAGCCGATGCGGAAGAGGTCCCGCCACCGGCGCCGGCGCCCTGGTAGATGTGCTGGCCGATCTTCTGCAGCGCCTCGTTGAAATCGTCCATCGACCGCTTCAGCGCGTTCTGGTCCGATCCCTTAGCAGCGCTCTTCAGCGCCTCCAGCTTCGTGTTCACTTCGGTCTTGACGTCGTCCGGGATCTTGTCGGCGTTGTCCTTGATGACCTTCTCGGCCTGGTGGATCATGTGGTCCGCCTGGTTGCGAAGCTCCACCTCTTCGCGCTTCGCGCGGTCCTCGCCGGCGTGGGCCTCGGCCTCCTTGACCATCCGCTCGACCTCATCCTTCGCG
>DASWGF010000178.1:0-5544 GCA_036393875.1 Candidatus Dormiibacterota bacterium | reverse complement strand
ACGCTCGCGTTGCGCTCGATCAGCGTCGGAAGGTCGCGCGCGCAGTGGACGACCACGTTGTCCTGGATGTTGGCGCCGTCGCCGACCTTGATCGCAGCCTCGTCGCCACGCAGCACAGCACCGAACCAAATGCTCGCGCCGGCGCCGACCTCGACGTCACCGATGAGGACTGCGGTCGGCGCGATGTAGGCGTCGGGATGCACTGCAGGGCGCTTCCCGCTGAGCTCGAACTCCACTGGCCTCTATAATCCTAGCTTCGTGCCCTTCTCCCACCTGAAATCGAAACGTGGCTAAGCGAACCGCATCGGCCAAGAAGCAGGCGCGCGCGAGCGTGCGCCGGACGGTTCGCAATCGGGCCGTGCGCTCCGAGGTCAAGACCAAGATCGTCAAGGCCCGCCGTTCGCTGACTGGAGGTCCGGTGGCGGAGTCGGACCGCTACGCCATCGCCCTCGAAGCCATACGCGCTCTCGACCGCGCCGCCTCCAAAGGCATCCTGCATCGCAACAACGCCGCTCGCCGGAAAGCCCGGCTGGCCCGGCAGTTGGTCAAGCTGGGAGGCGCGAGTGCCGCCGCCGCCGCGACTGCGGGTGGCAGGTCGAAGAAGGGTGCACCGCCGGCGAAGGGCGCCGCCGCCGCAGCCGCGAAAACCAAGGCCCCAGACAAGAAAGCAGCGGGGAAGAAACCCGGCTCGAAGTAGTCCCGGACTACATTCTGGCCAGGAGGACATCGAGCCCCAGCTCCGGGTCGATCTGGCCCGACTTCACCTCCCATTCGTAGTCGCGGATCGCGCGCAAAGCCGCCTCCAGGCTGTTGGGGTCTGTGTCGCGAGCCGTCTCGAAAGCCTTCTGCAGAACGAAGGGATGCTCGCTCATCTGTGCTTTGACCTCAGTTAGCGACTCACCCCGATCCTGGCGGGCACGCACTGCCAGAACAAGTGCGACGTGTCGCGCCATGCGGTAGGCGACCGAGGTCGGCTGCATGCCACCCCGCGAAAGCCCTCGAGCGATGTTGAGCGCCTCCGGGGTTGGGTGCGGAAGCAAGTTGTCGGTGAGCTTGAAGATCTCGTCCTCGCGTCCTCCCGCGAGCAGCTCGGTCACGACCTCACCGGTGAGCTTCGAGCCTGACGCCTTGTACGCGGCGAGCTTGGCGAGCTCGGAGTCGATCACCGTGAGGTCCGGCGGCGTCACGCGCACGACCTGCGCCGCGATCGCCGGCGTCAGACCATGATCGTGCGCTCGTCTGGCGGCCCATTCGCTGAGCGCCCTGCCTTTGAGGTGCACCATCTCCTCGACAGCGCCGCCGGCGGCGGTCACAGCCTTCGCCAATTTGTTGCCGGCGCCGAGCCTGCCGGCGACTGTGATCAGAACCCGCGTGGTGGCCGGGACATCCGCCAATGCGGTGGCGAGGCCTTCGGCGCGGGGGGCGGGCACCATGGTCGCTGCGACGACTCGATATGGGTCGAGAAACGGCGCCTGCAGCACGGAATCCTGGAGGCGCGCGGCGTTGAGGCCCTGGCCTTCGAGGCGGTCGAAACCAAAGTCGGAGACCAGCTCCGACCGCCAGGCCTCCAGGGTCGCCCTTGCCTTCTCATCGACCAGGAAGCGTTCCTCGCCGTGGAGCAGCAGGATCGCGGAGCTGTGCTTGGGGTTCGCCATGGCTGTGCTGATGCGATCGTAACCGCGCCTTGCGCGTGTCACATGGGAAGCGTGATCGTGCCCTCCTGGTCCGTGCGCAAGACGGTCTTGGGGAAATCGCGCGCGAGCCTCCCCGATGCGAGTGATGCGATCAGCTGCGCTTTCGAGGAAACGCGCTCCAGATCCGGCGAGAGGCGACTGCGGCCGCCGGCGGGCAGCAGCAGATACGTGCACGAGCTGGCGAGCCGTGACGCTGCGATTGTCTGCGCATCGAGGTCGAGATCGCTCAGGTCGCAAAAGCTGCGGCCGGACTGGGCCACGACTCGGAGCCCGAGGTAGGCGGCGCCGACCTGGTCCCCGGGAGCGCCCGGCTCAGGTGAGATCACCTCGAGCCTGAAACCGGCTGCCTCGAGCAGGTCACCGGCACGCGCACGCATGACCTTGGCGCCTCGCGCGACTGCCTCGTATGCCGCGCTCCGCCAGGCCGACCCGGTGAGCTGGGCGTCGGGGATGAGCACAGTCCCCGCCGGCCGGTCCAGGCCTGCGAAACCCGCGATGTGGCCCAGACCCGGTGCGGTGATGGCGACCACGTCCAGCCTGGCTTGCCACGGGGGCAAGATCTGCCCGAGCTCGTCGCTGAGCCTAGCGGGGCTCGGCCCGGCGTCGACGAGGATGACGCCCTGCGCGCTCCGGAAGAGGACGGCCTGCCCGTTGCCGACCGCGAGCACGCTGACCCGAGGTGGCGATATCGCCCACATGTAGAGGGCGGTGCAGGCGATCAGGGCCGGGGCCAGTACAGCGGTCCCCAAGGCGAGTGAGCGGCGCCGCGGGTCGACGTGGCCGCCGGCGATGACCGCGCCCAGGCCGGCGTAGTACGCGAGGCCCGCCCAGGTCGGGAATCGGACGACCGGGATCGCCGCCGCGGGCAGCCGTGCCAGCAGGTAAGCCAGCTGTTCGAGATATGCGAGGAGCCCGGCGACTGGAAGCGCGGCCAAGCGGGCCAGATCGGGAATGACCGAGAGCGGGCCCAGGGCGAGGCCGGCGGCGACGATCGCCGGCAGGATCGGCAGCACGAGGGCGTTCGCGATGGGCCCCACGGGTGAAAGGAGGTGGAAATCGGTGGCCATCATCGGGAGGGTGCCAACCTGCGCGGCGCAGGTGACCGCGAACGGCTCTCTGACGAAAAGCGGTAGCCACAGGAGGCGCCGCTCGATGCAGGGCGTGAGCAGGATGATCGCGGCCGTCCCTGCGAACGAGAGCTGAAAACCTACGTCCCAGGCGAGCTCTGGCCGCCAGCCCAGCATGGCGGCCGCTGTGGCCGCAAGTGACGTCCATACATGAGACGGGCGGCCGAGGCCGGCGGCGGCGATGGCCATGCCGCCCATCACGGCGGCGCGGATCGCCGCGGGGGTGGCGCCGCCGGCGAGCGCGTAGAGACCGATGAAGCAGAGGGCGGGCACGGTCGCGTATCCGCGGAGGATGGGCCGAAGCGCACTTTGAACGATGCGGGCGAAGACTGCGACCTTGAGTCCACTCAGGACCAGCAAATGAACGAGCCCGGTCGCGATGAGCGCTTGCTGGAGCGCGGGTGGGATTCCCTGCCGGATGCCGAGCACGACGCCGAGGAGGACAGCGGCATGCGGCGCGGGCAGCACTGAGAGCACGGCGGCGATATAGCGCGCTCGCAGCCACGACGGGAGCGCTGCGATTCCGGAGGCAGGGTTGGACACGTTGATGCCGCTCGTATCCAGCTCGAGATACGCATGGCGCTGGGCCAGGTAGGCACGGCGATCGAATGACGGGAGGTCGCGCGGCAATGCGAGCTTGCCTGTGGCGTTCAGCTGATCGCCGAAGCCTGCCTCCGCAGGCCCTCGCCACCGCACCATCAGGTTGCCCACGCCGGCGACAGGCGAGCCGCCGACGAGAATCAGGTCGGGCTCGACGAGGACTTCCGAACCTCCCGCCGCCGCGCGGGTGTCGTCGGCGACATGGCCGGTGATGGTCGCGGTCTGACCCGCCAACGCAACGGCGCGGGTCGCGGCGCCGGCATCCAGCGCCGGGAACTCTGCGCGCCCGACGCCGAGGAGGGCCGCCATCAACGCGAGCGCGAGCACGGCGGGACGGATCGCGATCGCGAGGGCCAGGCATGGAATTGCAAGGGCAACCGCGAGCACGCCGATCCACGATTGGGAAGGGGTGATCACCACCGCAGCTGCGAGCGCGATCGACCACGAGATCGCTATCACCAGGAGGGGCGCCCGGGCGAGAGAGCGCAGGTCGTGGCCGTTGCGGGACTCGTTCACAGCGTCAGGTAGCGGCGCGCGACCACGAAGTCGGCTTCGCTCATTCCCAGGATCTCGACCAGCTCGCGTGTGTTTTGAAATCCGCCGAAGTTCGTGCGGTAGTCGATGACGCTCTGCGCGAACGCGCTTGTGAAGCCTGGCACGACCTCGAGCTCCTCGAGGGTGGCGGTGTTGAGATTGGCCCGGGCCAGGATGGTTGTGCCGGCGGAGCCCTTTGCGAACGGGACCTTGATCTGCTCGCCATCCTTCAGGCGGCCGGCCAAATTGGGGAGACGCGTGATGTCTGCTTCCACGGACAGCCCGCCGGCGGAGGCGATGGCGTCGTAGACGCGATCCCCGCGCTTCATCCGGTAGAGGCCGGGGTGCTCGACTGCGCCGACCACGTGGACCAGGAGGCCGGCCGGGGCCGGAATGTCGACGTTGCCTGCGGTTGCTGCGGCAGCTGCCTCCGCGGCGGTCACGGGGCTGGGGTGTGTGGTGGCCGATGTGTAGAGGAAGGCTGCAGCCACCGCGCCGATCCCAAGCAGCACCGGGAGGGCGAGGGCGAGGAGCGCCTTCCAGCCTGGAATCAAGCTGAGGTGATTGCTCATGCAGGCGAGGCTAGGACGCGCGCGTGGGAACGAAAACCCAGCCTGTTAAGGGTCTCGCGGGCAATCGGCTGGTTCCGGGGGAAGGATTCGAACCTTCGGTCGAGGATCCAAAGTCCTCTGCCTTACCTCTTGGCCACCCCGGAAAGGTTGCCTGGTTATCAATGGTGGCCCGGCGACGAACTGTGTGCCTGGCGAGCCCTAGGCGAGCCCTAAAAGAGTATGAGGAACGCTCTAGCCGGCCAGAGACGTGACCTCGGGCGTGTGGAGGGCGTTGGGTCTTTCTGATGAGAGCTGTGCTTCTGTCGCTGCTGGTGCTGTTGATCGTGGCTTGCGGGGCCTACCGATTCCCGGGCCAGACCCCGTCTGGAACCGGCACCGTGAGCGGCCACGTGACGGTCGTTCCGTGCTCGCCAGTCCAGGCGGCGAAGCTGCCACCGTGCGCCGGCCGGCCGGCGGCCGGTCTGGAGATCGATTTCACCGGCAACGGCACCGCGGTGGGCACACGGACCGACTCGAGCGGCGCATATTCGGTCGAGCTTCCCGCTGGGACCTGGAAGGTGAGCTTCAAGAGCTACATGCGGATCATCAGCGGCCCGCCTACGGTGAAGGTCCAGGCGGGCTCCGGCGCGGTCGCGGACTACGTCGTCGACTCAGGGATCCGCGTGCCGATTGCCAAGGAACCATCCCAAACCCCCACCCTCCCGAGGGGGGCGCTGGTGGTGCCGGCAGACTAGGGCGGGCCGCCCGAGGGCCGCAACCCTGCCTGTTAAGGGAGCCTCAGGGGACCAGGTTGATCAGCTTGTCCTGGACGTAGATGACCTTGGACGGGCGGCCGCCGTTGAGCGCGGCGCGGACCTTCTCGCTCGCCAGGGCCAGGGCCAGCGCCTGCTCTTCCGAAAGCCCCGTCGCCGCGGTCAAACGGTCCCGCACCTTCCCCGCGACCTGAACCACCAACGTCATCTGCGGCTCGGCCGCAGCCGCGGCGTCGAACTCCGGCCACGGCGCGTCCGCCAGCAG
>DASWGF010000177.1:0-7094 GCA_036393875.1 Candidatus Dormiibacterota bacterium | reverse complement strand
GGCCACGCTGTAGTCGTCTCCTGCCCCATCACGACCGCGAGCCCGGCGGCTTCGCCCCGCTCCTTCACGTCGCGAGCGGCGGCCATCGTGTCGTGGTCTGTGATCGCGATCAGGTCGAGGCCCGCCTTCACGGCGGCTTCGACGAGCTCAGCCGGCGTCACCATGCCATCGGACGCGACCGTGTGGCAGTGAGGGTCAGCGAGCGGCATGGCGGCGAGTCATGTGGGACGGGAACCAGGCCAGCCGTGCCACGCCCTGGCTTCAGGATTCATGGTCTTGTGGAGGCCCTCTTTACCGTCGCTTGTAGGCATCGCCCCGACCCGAAACCAACAAAACGATGATCAGGCGAGCTTTGTTGTTGATCGTGAAGATTACGCGCCAGCTGCCAACACGTAGCCGCCATTCGTCATGTCCGCCCTCTAGACGACGTACGTCTCCGTCCGGAAGTTTCTCGATCGCAGTCACAATGCGATCCCGATCCGCTGGTCGTAGTCGACTAAGGCCTTTGAGGACACTCTGTTTGACGGTGATCTGCCAACCGGGCGGCGCGGTCAGGTAGTCGTAGCGCTCCCGGCGCGGCCCGTCAACTCCTTCTTAGCCTGGTCCCACGGAATGTCTGGCTCGGAGCGGGCGGCATCAAGCGTAGCGCGTTCGTCTGGAGTTACCGGCTCGTCGTCGATGGGCGCGACAGCCAATCTCAACCGAACCTCGTCGGTGTCCTTGATAAGCAGGGCGATCCCAAAGCCGACGATCGCGAGCATGACGCCAGCAACAATCCAGCGACTCTTTGCCAGCCCGGTGGCGCCAAGCAGGCCGATGTGTACAAGCTTCCTGGCCTCAGCCACCGTTGCATCAAGCCGGGGCGCTGTCGCGGTGCTCATCTGCGCAATCTCCCAATCCGCATAGTACCGTCCGGGCCCTGTCGAGTCATCCTGAACCCCCGACTACCCATTCAGAAGACGGAATAGCTAGTGAATTCCGTTCAATCGTCGAATAGTGAACGGACAAATGCTTCGGGCTCGAACGGTTCCAGGTCTTCGATGCTCTCCCCCACTCCGGCCAGCTTCACCGGGACATCCAGCTCGTTTTCGATCGCGACCACCGAGCCGCCCTTCGCGCTGCCGTCGAGCTTGGCTAGCACGAGGCCGGTCATGGGGATCGCCTTATGGAACGCGCGGGCTTGAGCGAGACTCGATATCCCCAAAACAGCGTCCAGTACGAGCAGCGACTCGTAGGCGCCGCCGTCCAGGGCCTTGGTCGTGACTCGTCCAACTTTCGCGAGCTCTTCGAGCAGGTTGCGCTGTGTCTGCAGCCGGCCGGCGGTATCGACCAAGACCACATCATTACCGCGGCTGCGCGCGTGGCGGACGCCATCGAAAACGACTGCGGCTGGGTCCGCCCCCGACTTCCCGGCAAAGCTTGCGGCGCCGGCGCGCTCGGCCCACACCAGCATCTGCTCGATGCCCGCGGCGCGATACGTGTCCGCCGCCACCACCAGCGGATTCCGCCCCTGGATGCGGAGGCGATGGGCGAGCTTGCCGATCGTGGTCGTCTTGCCGGCGCCGTTGATTCCGTAGAGAAGAATGCAGGTAGGCGAGCCGCTCAGGTCCAGCTCGCGCGGCCGTTTCGACATCGCCGCCAACGCAGCCGCGCTGAGGGCGGCTTCGGCTTCCTCGCGCGTGCGCGGGGCGCGGGCGCGCACGGCGGCCGACAGGCGCGCAGCCATCGCCGGGCCCATGTCGGCGGCGACCAACAGGTCCTCCAGCTCCTCGTAATACCCGGCCGCCAGCGGCGGGCTGAGCGCGCGCAGCCCGGCAGCGAGAACCTTCCTCGTGCGGCCGCTCACGCGGCTCCAGACGCTTGGGCTCATTTGTCGTGCTCCCCGCCCCTCTCCCCGGTGGGGAGAGGGGACGATCAGCCGGCCTGGGCGGTGTGATTGTTTGGCAGCGCCCCTTGTGCCGTCGCGGGCTTTCGGATGTCTTCGAGACGGACCGAAACGATGTGAGATGCGCCGCTCTCATCGAGATGAATGCCGTACAGCGTCGATGCATGGGCCATCGTCACGTGGTTGTGAGTGATGACGAGGAATTGTCGCTCGGCGCCAAGACGCGCCACCATCTCTCCGAAACGGCCCACGTTGGCATCATCGAGGGCGGCGTCCACCTCATCGAGGATCGTGAACGGGCTGGGATTGACCTCATCGAGCGCCAGCACCAGGGCGAGGGCAGCGAGCGACCTTTCGCCTGACGACAGCAGCGTCACGTTCTGAAGTCGCTTGCGCGGCGGCTGGACGAGAATCTCCACTCCAGACCGCGGACCTTCGGCGCCGTCGGCGTGACGAAGAGTGGCCCGGCCCCCAGGCGCCAGCTGCGAAAAATATTCGTGGAAGTTGGTCGCGACCGCGCCGAAGACCGCCTCGTAGCGAGACTCCTCCTCTTCGCGCAGCTTGCCGATGAGCTGCTCGAGGTCGCCGCGTGCGGCCGCGATGTCGTCCAGCTGAGTGCGCAGCGTCTCGAACCGCTCCTCAAGCTCTCGGCACTCGGCTTCTGCCAGCGCGTTCGTCGGGCCGATCTCCTGCAGGCGCCGCTCCAGCGCCCGTATCTCCTTCTCGCGTGCCTTCCCGCCCGGAATCTCCTCGGGCGCAACTCCGTCCGGCATGCGCAGGCGGATCTCCTCCAGGCGCGCCGCATGAAGCTCCGCCTCTCTCGTCATCAGCTCGAGGTTGCCCTCCAGCGTTCCCGCCCTGAGCCGGGCGTCGATTCGCGCCTCTTCCAACGCGACCAGGCGCCGCGCACCCTCCGCCATCTCGGCTTCTTCGCCGGGTGCTTCGAGCTCCGCTTCGGCGAGGCGTTTCTTCGCCGCTTCGGCCTCGGCACCGAGGCGGGGCAGCACCTCGGCCGCCAAAGCGGCGCTGCTCTCGGCGTCGGCCACACGGCGACTGCGCTCATCCGCCACCAGGCGGTGGCGAGCGAGGTCCGCCTCCACGACGCCGAGCTGTCGCCGCAGGTCCTCGCCGCGATCGTGCCAGCGGGCTCGCTCCAGCTCGACCTGCCGCAATGCCGCCTTCTGTGTCGCCACAGCGGCGAGGTCGGCGGCCTTGGCCGCAGCCACTTGCTCCGCCTGTGCTGCCAGCCGCTCGAGCTCCGGCACCTTGGCGGCTTCGATCCTCTCAGCCTCCCGCGCCGCCTCGAGCAGCCGCTCCGACTCCTCCAGGCTCGTCGCTCCAGCGGCACGCGTCCGCAGGTCATCGAGCCGGGCCTCGGACTCCTTGATCCGTTTGGCGGCGATGTCAGCGCCCGCGGCGACGGGCGCCAAAGTTTCGATCTCCGCCTCCAGGCGAGCACGGCGCGCGTCGATTTCGACCCGAGGGTCGGCTCCGGCGCGAATGAGTCCCGGTTCGCGATATACGCCCGCGATCGTCACGTCCACCCCTACCACCACGTGCCCCAGGAGCCGCCGCGCCACCAGCTCGAAACCCTTGCGGATCCGAACGTGATGGAACATGGATCCTGCCTTCGGCTCAGGCGATGCGGCCAAGGGGTAGAGGACTGTGAGCTGTGGCCCTGTTGTCTCCTCCGTCCTGCCGGCCGCCTCCTCATCGGACGCCACCAGCGCATCCGCCAAGGGACCAAGCGCGGCCGACAGCGCCCGCTCGTAGCCAGGCTCAGCAGTCAGGACGTCTCCGAGCCGCATCAAGCCCGGAGCCGTTCCAGGGCGCAGCGATTCGAGACCCTCCAGCTGGGATCGCGACCCGGCGATGGAGATGGCGGCGGATTCCGCAGTCCGGGCCGCGGACCGCTCTGCCGCCAGCGCCGCTTCTGCATCGGGAATCTTTTTTGCAGCCTCCGCCCCGGCGCGCGATCGAATGACCTGTTGCTCGAGGAACTCGCGCCTCGTGCGCAGGCCGGCGAGCGACGACGTGGCGATGGCGACCGCGCGCAGAGCCTGCTCGGCCGCGCGCTGGGCATGCTGCGCTTGCGTCGGGTCCGCCGGCTCGCTTGCGGGCGCCAGGGTGGGCACCGCCTCGAGGGCTCGCACGGCCTGCGCGAGCTCGGCGTTCAGCTGGTCGCGAAGCGCCTCGGCAACGCCGGCCTGCCTACGGTGTTCCGCATCCTCGCGACGCAGGGCCTCGGCGAACGCCGTGTGGCTCTCGGCCCGCTCTTTGGCGAGCTCCAGCGAGTGCTCGCCCGCGGCCAGATCGAGTCGCAGCCGACCCAGTGTGGTCTGGCGATTGACCCTTCGGTCTTGCGCGGCCTGCATCTCGACGCGCCATCCGGCGAACTCGGCCTCCGCTGATCGGGCCTGCTCGCGCGCCTCGATCAGGCGCCGGTCGAGTGCCTGCGCTTGCGTCGACGCGCGCCGGTGGGCGTCTCGAGCTTCGCGCCACTCCTCCCATACGATGCTGCCGCGCAGCAGCTCCAACCGCGCCTGCGCTTCGGCCGCTTCGTGCGCGGATGCCGCCTGGACGCGTACGAGCTCCAGGCGCGGTTCGATCTCCAACCTCAGGTCCTCCAGGCGGAGGAGGTTCTGCGCCAGCTCGGTCAGCCGCTGAGCTGCCTCCTGACGCCGCGCCTTCACCCCGCGAACCTGAGCTGCCTCTTCGAGCAGCGCGCGGCGCTCGGCGGGCGAGCACACGACGATCGTCTCGATGTCGTGCTGGTCGATGATCGCGTAGGAGTCGACGGTGAGACCCGTTGAGGCGAGGATGTGGATGAGGTCGCGGCGGCGCACGCGAGTGCCGTTGAGAAAGTAGTCGCTTTCGCCGTCGCGCTCGATGCGTCGTTTGATCGCGACCTCGTGGTAGTCCACTGGGAGTCGGCCCGCGGTGTTGTCGAAGACGACCGTCACCTCGGCGTACGCGGCGCGCGAGCGCCGCTCGCCGCCCGCGTAGATGACCTCCTCCATCTTCTTGCCGCGGAGGTCCTTCGCCTGGCCCGACCCGAGCACCCACTTGATGGAGTCGACGATGTTGGTCTTCCCGGAGCCGTTCGGCCCGACGATCGCCGTGACTCCGCCTTCGAATCGGATCTCGGTCGGCCGGGCGAACGTCTTGAAGCCCAGCAGGCTCAGCGAGCGCAGGAACAAGTTCGCCTCAAGGTAGCAGATGTAGGGCCCATCTGACTCCGGGGCACAACATGTGGACTATTCCAGCGGTTCTCCGAACTGCCGGCTTCTGGTCGAGGGTTCTGGCGACTCACGCCCCTCTCCGTCGAGGGGGGACTCCCCCCTGGAGGCGCCGGGCCCGGCGGAGCCGGCTCCCGGCGCACCCCCCTGCTCACCCTCTCCCCGAGGGGGAGAGGGGATTGGCTGCGGCTCCGGGTCGGGAACGATCGTGAGCGTTTCGGCCGCCGGCGCGGGGCCCTCTGCCGAGGCCGCCGCCGTACGCGCACTCGGCGTGCGCCGCTTACGCGGTCTAGGCGTGCGAGCCGCCTTCGGCGCCGCGTTCGCGACCAGACCATCGCCAAGGCCTTGCAGTGCCGCCCGCGCGGCCTCTTGCTCAGCCTCCTGCTTGGTCGCCCCATGCCCGGTGCCGAGCGGCTCCGATCCCGCGAAGACCACGGATGTGTACTCGCGCTGGTTGCCCACGCGCGCACCTTCGCTGTCGTAGAACGGGGTCGATCCGAAACGCTCTTGCGCCACCTGCTGCAGGCGGCCTTTGAAGTTCTCGTCCTGGGCGGGGGCCGGCAGCGATCGGTAGCGGTTGAGGTAGTAGTGATAGGCGGCGTCGTAGCCGGCATCCAGAAACACGGCGCCAAGCACGGCCTCGAACGCATTCGCGAGCAGCGACTTCAGACTTCGACCGCCGCCCTTGGCGATGCCCTTGCCCAAGTAGAGGTAGCTGCCGAGGTCGAGCTGCTCGGCCATCTGGGCCAGCGTGTTGGTGTTGACCATCGCCGAACGAGTCTGTGTCAGCTCGCCCTCGGCCGCGCGCGGGTGGTGCTTGTACAGGTACTCGGCGGTGATCAGCTGCAGGACGGCGTCGCCGAGATACTCGAGCCGTTCGTTGTCACGCGGCGATTGATGCGGGCTCTCGTTCGCGAACGAGCTATGGGTGACCGCCTCGAGTAAAAGGCCTGGATCGCGAAAGTGAATCCCGATCTTCTGCTGGAGCTGCTCTAACGACTGCGCGAGAGGAGCTGCGCTCTGTGCTATGAGCCGGCCTTCTCCTGTATGTATTCCCAGGCCTGGCCGACGGTCGTGATCTTCTCGGCATCCTCGTCGGGAATCTCAAGACCCGTGTTCTCTTCGAATGCATAGATCAGCTCAACGAGGTCGAGCGAGTCGGCGTTCAGGTCCTCCTGGAAGGAGGCATCCATCGTCACCTGCTCAGGCTCGCAGCCAAGCCGCTCCACCACGATGTTCTTGAAGTCTTCGAAGCTCAGTTTCTGGGTTTCCAATCTCGCCTCCAATGCGAACGCACGTTGGGGGTTGCCGCGACCTACTTTACCAGCCCGGGCCCCACGAACTCAGAGGCGATGCCGTGAGTTCGCGGGGACCCCTGAACCGCCTCAAGCAGGGATCGTGAGCTCCAGGCCGGCGGCCGGAGTTCCCACCGCCACTGCGTTCTTGCCCGGGGCGAGCTCTTTCATCATTCCGGTCAGCGCGCGTTTCGGACCGACCTCGACAAAAGTGTCACAGCCAATCTCCACGAGCGAACCGATGCACCCGGCCCAGCGGACAGGCGATCGGAGCTGCATCTCCATGACGTGCGGGATGCGATCACCGCCCTGGTGCTGCCGTCCCGTGAGGTTGGCCATGACCGGCACTCGCGGCGACCGCCATTCGATGCGATCGAGCGCCGTCCTCAGCCGCGCCGCGGCGGGGGCCATGAGAGGCGTGTGGAACGCTGCGCTCACGTTCAGTGGGATGACGCGCTTGGCGCCCGCCTCCTGCAGGCGCCGTGCGGCCACCTCGAGACCGGCCGTGGTGCCGGCGATCACGGTCTGGGTCGGGGTGTTGTAGTTGGCCGGCCAGGCATCGCTCATCCCCGCCAGCGCCACCTCCACGGCCTGCGCGTCGAGGCCGAGCACCGCCGCCATCGAGCTGGTGCCCGCCGGGACAGCCTCGGCCATCGCCCGGCCGCGCTCGACCAC
>DASWGF010000176.1:0-32617 GCA_036393875.1 Candidatus Dormiibacterota bacterium | reverse complement strand
CGCAGGATCCAGGCCGAGGGCGAGGGCGTGGACGTACTGCTCGGTCAACCGACCGGGTCCTCGCGCAGCCAGCGCGCGGCATCGGCCGCCAGGTAGGTGATGACGATCCCGGCCCCCGCCCGCACGATCGCGGTCAGCGTCTCCAGCCCCGCGGATTTGCGGTCGAGCCAGCCGCGCTCGGCGGCGGTCTCCAGCATCGCGACCTCGCCGCTGACGTGATAGGCGGCGAGGGGTACGTCGAAGCGCCGGCGGGAGCGAGCCAGGAGATCCAGCGAAGTGAGAGCAGGCTTGACCATAAGGATGTCGGCGCCCTCCCGCATATCCAGCTCCATCTCGCGCATCGCCTCGCGAGCGTTGGAGTAATCCATCTGGTAGCCGCGCCGGTCGCCGAAGGCGGGCGTCGATCCGGCGGCTTCCCGAAATGGGCCGTAAAAAGCCGAGGCCGCCTTCGTCGCATACGCCATGATCGCGGTCCCGGCGTGGTCCGCTGCGTCCAGCGCCGTGCGCAGGGCGGCGACCTGGCCGTCCATCATGGCGCTGGGTCCGACGATGTCGGCGCCGGCGTCCGCATATACGACGGCGGCTTCGGCAAGCAGCGGGAGGGTGGCGTCGTTGTCGACCTGGCCGTTCGCGATCACGCCACAGTGCCCGTGGGACGTGTACTCGCACATGCAGACGTCGGCGGCGAGCACCAGCGGCAGGTCGGCCTCTTTGAGCGCGCGCAGAGCGGACGGCACTGGTCCCGCCGCGTCGTATGCGCCGGTGCCGTTGTCGTCCTTCCGCTCCGGGATGCCGAACAGGAGCACCCCGCCCACACCCAGGTGCGCCAGCTCGCGCGACCTCGCGACCGCGCGGTCGACGCTGAGGCGCGCGTGTCCGGGGAGCGATTCGATCGGCTCCGCCCGCTCGCGGCCGCTGATCACGAACATCGGCATCACGAGCTGACCCGGCGCCAGCCGCGTCTCCTTGACCAGGGAACGGAGCGCCGCCGTCCGGCGCAGCCGGCGCGGACGGTCGGCGGCCGGTATCGGCACGGTCCGGGTGCGGATCAGCTCACGCATTGTTCTTCACCTCCAGGGGCAAGACCCGCGCGACCGCGTCGACCAGGCCGGCCACGCTCTGGGTCTTGGCTTCAGCGATGACACGGAAGCCGAGGTCGCGGGCGCGGGCAGTCGTGCGCGCCCCGATCGTGATCGCGGGCACCTGCACGGTGCCAACCAGCTCGACGAATCCGCGCACCGCGGAGCCCGACGCGAATACAGCAGCGCGCAAGTCGGGATCCGCGAGCGCTGTCCGCAGTGGATGAGCCGATTCCGGCGGCGCCTCGACCGTTCGGTACGCGGTGATCTCTTCGACGGCCGCGCCGCGCCGGCGCAAGATGTCGGGCAGGTCGGTGTCGGCAGCCGAGGCGCGGACCAGGGCGACGCGCTTGCCTTCGACGTCCGGAAGAGACTTGCCCAGGCCTTCGCCATCAGTCGTCAGCGGCACGTGCGCCGGCTCGACGCCGCGAGCTCGCAGCGCGTTTGCGGTCTCGGGCCCAACTGCGGCAAATCTGGAGCCGAACGGCAGCTCGTCAACCGCATCCACACCCCGCGCGCTCGTGAACACGACCCAATCGAACGAGGCGAGTGAGCGCGAATCGAGCTGAACAGCTTCTGTTTGCACAGTCGGCACGGCGTGAACGCGGTAGCCCCGCTGGCGCAGCGCCTGCACCAGTGGATCCGACTCGCCGCCTGGGCGCGTGACAAGAACCGCGATCATCTCAGTGCGACCTGCGCGACCAGCAGCCGGCCGAGTTTGGCCGCCAGGATGGTCGCGTCGGCTCGACTGCCATCCACCCGCTCGACCAGCTTGCCGGTTCCGTCGCTGTTGACGCCGGCCGCGAGCAGGGTGAACCCATCCTTCTTGACCGAAGCCAATGCTCCCACCGGCGCTCGGCACGTGCCCCCAGTCGCCCTCAACACCTCGCGCTCGGCCTCGACCGCGGACCGGACGTCATAGTCGTCGATCCCAGACACGAGCTCGACGAGTCGGGCGTCGGCCCGGCGAACCTGCACGGCGAGCGCGCCCTGACCCGGCGCCGGGGCGACCACCTCAGGATCCAGGCGTTCGTCAATCCGCCCTTGTCTCCCCAACCGGTCGATGCCGGCGGCGGCCAGCACGATGGCGTCGGCAGCTCCCTCATCGAGGCGCTGAAGCCGGCTCTCGACGTTGCCGTGCAGAGGCACCACCTTGAGGTCAGGCCGCGCGGCCAGAAGAAAGCCGGTCCGTCGTGGGCTGTCGGTGCCTACGACTGCATCCTGAGCCAGCGATTCCAGGGACGCTCGCCCACTTCTTGTTATCAAGACATCGCGCGGATCCGCGCGTTCTGGGTACGCGCCGATCACAAGGCCCGGGTCCTCGTCAAGCGGAACGTCCTTGGCGCTGTGCACTGCGATGTCGATCTCACCGTTGATGAGGGCGCGCGCGATGGCCGCCACGAAAACGCCCTCGCCAGGCGACATATCGACGGGCCGAACGTCTCCCTCCGTGACGATCGGGACGAGGTCGACGTCATAGCCCGCCTTGCGCAGCCGGTCGGCGACCAGCTCGCTCTGGACGAGCGCCAGTCGCGAGCCGCGAGTCCCCAGTCGAAGGCGTCTAGCCGAACCCACCATTCACAGACGAGTTTGGCAGCACCGTGAGGGCGGCCGCGGCTGCGACCACGTCCCCCACGACCAAGGTGGCCGGGGTCTCGACGGCGGCCCGGTCGGCCAGGCGGGCGATCCGATCCAGCGTTCCAGTGACCGTCCGCTGATTCGGCATCGTCGCGTTGCTGATCACCGCGGCCGGACGCGAGCCGCCGACGGTTTCCGCCAGCACTGCCGCCACCTCGGCCAGGTTCGTCCGCGGCATCATCACCACCAGCGTGTCGGCGGCCAGCGCGAGGTCTCGCAGCCGGTCGAACGTGCCCCCGCCTTGCGCGGTGGTTATGGCCAACGACGAAGCGACCCCCCGCAGCGTCACTGGGATGCCCGCCGCGGCGGGCGCGGCCAGGGCTGCCGTCACGCCGGGCACGACCACGACCTCGACCCCGGCGCGCACGAGGCCCGCCAGCTCCTCCCCGCCTCGGCCGAACACGAACGGATCGCCGCCCTTGAGCCTCACCACCGAGCTGCCCGACCGCGCCAGCTCGATGAGCCGGGCCGTGATGGCCTCCTGACGCGGGCTCTCCAGGCCCGCGCGCTTGCCCACGTCTTCGAGCCGGGCGTCGGGGCCGCACAGAGTGAGCGTCTCGCGTGAGATCAGAGCGTCGTGCAGCACGTAGTCGGCGTCGGCGAGCAGCTCTCGCGCCTTGAAGGTGAGCAGGTCGGGGTCGCCCGGCCCGGCGCCGACGAGGGCAACACGGCCGGCGGCGTTCGTCCCTGCCTGCGCGATGGCCACGGCCAAGTGGGCCGCGTCGTCCGGGCGGTCGCGCCGGATCAGGCTCCGAACGTCAGAGTTGACGATCCGGCGGTAGATTCGAGTCTGGTCGGGGATCGGCACGCCTCGCGCGCGGAGCTGCCTGCGCACGTTTCCGACCAATGCCACGAATGGCCCCCATTCGCGCCCGAGCCACCGCTCGATGCGCACGCGCAGCGCGGACGCCAGGTACGGGCTCTCGCCGGACGTAGAGATGGCGACCAGAAGGGGATCGCGCCTGACAATCGCTGGGGCGATGAAACGGCACTGGGCCGGGCGGTCGACGACGTTGATCAGGATGCCCGCTGCCTCGGCCTCTTCCCAGCTCAGCCGGTTGATCTCCGGGTCCTCGCTCGCATCGACCACGAGTCGCGCGCCCGCAAGGGCACCCGGTCTGTAGTCGTGTGACGAGATCAGTCGCACATTCGCTCCCGCTTCCATCAACGCGCCAGCCTTTTCAAGCGCGAACTTTCCCTCGCCCAACACGATGCAGGGTTGGTTGGTGAGGTCGAGGAACACGGGGTAGTACCTCATGCGGTGGCCTCTTCCTTGGCCGCGTCGAGCAGCACCCTCGCGACCTCGGGCCGCGTGAACTCCGGCGGCAGGTCCTTGCCTTCCGCGAGGAGCCTGCGCACGGCGGTGCCACTAAGGGTTTGGTGCCGCTCCGCCGGATGCGGGCAGGTTCGCGTGGAAGCCATGCCCCCACACGCCGAGCAATAAAACGTGTGCTCGAAGCGCAGGATCTCGATCCCCAGCTCGCCGGGCGCGTACTCATCGAAGATCCGGTGCGCCGCATAGGTGTCGTAGTAGCTACCGACGCCCGCGTGGTCGCGGCCGACGATGAAATGCGTGCAGCCATAGTTGCGCCGGACGATGGCGTGAAAGACGGCTTCTTTCGGCCCGGCGTAGCGCATCCATGCGGGGTTGGTGGCCAGCAGCACGCGCTCGGGCGGGAAGTAGCCGCGCAGAAGCTCCTCGTAGCAGCTCATGCGCACAGAGGCGGGGATGTCGTCGCTCTTCGTTTCCCCGACCAGCGGGTGCAGCAGCAGGCCATCCACCATCTCCAGCGCCACCTTCTGGAGGTATTCGTGGGCGCGGTGGACCGGGTTGCGGGTCTGGAATCCGACCATGGTCTTCCAGCCGCGAGCGCCCTTGACCGCCCGCACCTGCGAGGGCGTGAGGTCGTAGTCCGGGAATCCGGATGCGGCGTGCGCCAACGCCACCACGCCGCCGGCGATCGCCCATCGACCAGATTCCTTGAGCACCCTCACGCCCGGGTGCGCGTCGTCATCGGTGCCGTATACGCTGCGGGCCTCGGCGTCGCGGTCGGTCTGATAGGCCGCGGTGACGTCCACGATCCCGACCGGCTGATCGCCGATGAACAGCGCGATCCGATCCGCCGCCGGCGCCGACGCCGCGCGCAGGACGATGGGGATCGTGTACGGCTGGCCGCGGGCCAGCCGGCCGGAGCCGACCACCGACTCGTAGTCCTCGGCGCCCATGAAACCTTCCAGCGGAGCCAGGCCGCCGCTCGCGAGCATGAAGAGGTCCGACAGCTCACGCGTTCCGACCTCGAGCCGCGGCAGCGTTCTCGTCTCGGCGCGGAGAGCGTGCAGCTCTTCACCCACAGGCAGCCGCTCGATCAATGGCCGCGGCAGGTGGCCCAGTCTCTCAAGGACATGGATGATCTTCGCGAGAGACTCGGCGGGCGTCTCACGGGCTGTGTCGCAAACCACATCGGCACGCAGCGGCTCTTCGTAAGGATCGCTGACACCCGTGAAATTGGCGATCTCGCCGGCGAGCGCCTTTCGATAAAGACCCTTGGTGTCACGCTCGGTCAGCGTTTCGATCGGGCAACGCATGTAAACCTCGACGAAGCCCGGGGTCTGCGCGCGGACCTCGTCCCGCACGGCGCGGTAGGGAGAGATCGCGGCCGTGATCGCGACCCCGCCGCTGCGAGCGACCAGCCGCGCCACATAACCGATGCGACGGATGTTGGTGTCGCGGTCTTCCTTGGAGAAGCCCAGACCCTTCGACAGGTGTGTGCGCACCTCGTCCCCATCGAGCACCTCGGTGTGGCGGCCGCGCCGTTCGAGCTCTGCCTTCAGCGCGTTGGCGACGGTCGATTTGCCCGCGCCTGAAAGGCCGGTGAACCAGACGACAAAGCCTTTGCTCACGATTCGGCTCCGAGAAGGCCCCAGCGCTGCCTGATCTCGCGGTCGAGGACTCCAAAACCGAGGTCGACGACCACGCCGATGGTGAAGATCACGATCATCAACGCGATCAGCTGCTGCGTGTCCGAGAGGTTCTGGGCCAGACGCAGCTGCTGTCCCAGCGAGGGCTGGTGTCCCGCAAAGGCGATGATGAGCTCGCCCGCCATCAGGCTCCGCCAGGCGAAAGCCCAGCCCTGTTTCAGCCCGCCCACGAATGACGGAAGCGCGGCGGGAAGGATGACGTGGCGGTACAGGCCGAGGCCGCGTGCACCCATCACACGGCCGACGCGCACAAGGAGCGGCTGCACATGATCGACGCCGCTCAGCAGGCCGTTCGCGATGGCTGGAGCCGCGCCCAGCAAGACCACGAAGATGATGGCCGGCTCGCTGCGCTGAAAAAGAAGAATTGCCAGCGGGAACCAGGAAATCGACGGCATGGACTGAAGACCCAGGAGGGCCGATCCGAGCGCTCTGCGCAGGATCGACACGCGGGCGACCAGGAGTCCGACCGCGCTGCCGGCGACGACAGCGATCCCGTAACCGAGGACCGCGCGCTGCAGCGTGATCGCCACGCCAACGTAGAAGTCGCCGCGGCTCAGATCGTTGAAGAGACTTTGAAACACGGGCAGCGGCCCGGGGAGCACGTTGGCCTGACGCCATCCCGACCACACGACGACCTGCCACACAGCCACCGCCAGGGCCAATGCCACGAGCTGCGGCCAGAGCCCAGACCATAAACGGATCTGCGGCGCGCGGCTCCAGCGCGGCGCACTCTGGGCGACGTCGCGTGTTTCGAGCTCGGCTGCCAACTCAGCCGCCATGAACGCGCATCTCCTGCTTGAGCCGGTCGGTGATTCGGCCTGCGATCACCGCCAGCTCCGGCGAATCGAGGCTGCGGGGCCGCGGCAGATCCACGACCACCTCGTGTGCGACGCGTCCGGGCCGGCTGGTGAAAACCAGGACGCGGTCACCCAGGCGCACGGCCTCGCGGGCGTTATGCGTGACGAACAGGATGGTCAACCCGTTCTGGCTCCACAACCGCTCGAGCTCCTCGTGCAGCAGGTCACGCGTGATCGCATCGAGCGACGCGAACGGCTCGTCCATGAGGAGCACGTCCGCGTCCTGAGCAAGGGCGCGCGCGAGCGCGACGCGCTGCTTCATACCACCTGACAGCTCGTGGGGCCGGCGTCGCTCCCAACCGTCGAGATGGACACGACGCAACAGGTCGGCGGCAATCCTGGATCGAGCCGGGTTGCGCACCCCACGGAGCTCGAGCGCCAGCTCGACGTTGCCCGCGGCGGTGAGCCAGGGCAAAAGGGCAGCCTCCTGGAAGATGAGCGCCAGGTGACCGTGGACGTGGGCCCGGCCGCGCGTGGGTTGCTCGAGTCCGGCGAGGAGGTTGAGCAGCGTGCTCTTGCCGGAGCCTGAGGCGCCGACCACGCAGACGAACTCGCCTCGCTGGACCTCGAGGCTCACACCCTGCAAGGCGATCAGGAGACGATCGCCGTGCGGGTAGGCCATGGTCAGAGCCTCGACGCTGAGCGAATGCTTCTCGGAAAGCTCGAGCACCTTGCTCATTGCTTCGCAGCCCAGTGGATGCCGCACTCCTTGACCTCGTTTTCGGATTCCCACCACCAGCGGCCGGCGCGCTCGTCCTCACCGGCGACGGTGGGGCGGGTGCACGGCTCGCAGCCGATCGACGTATACCCGCGCTCGTACAGCGGGTGATAAGGGAGGTCGTGCTCGTGGATGTAGCCCCAGACCTGGTCTTTCGTCCACGAGGCCAGCGGCGCGATCTTCGTGAGGCTATCGTGCTCGGGGTCGGGCGCGACTACGGGAGTTTGCGAGCGAGTCGCCGCCTGCTGGCGGCGCAGGCCTGTCACCCAGGCGTCGTACCTGTGCAACGCGCGCGCCAGCGGTCGCGATTTGCGGACCTCGCAGCACAGCCGCCTCATATCGGGCGATTGGCGGAAGAGGTTGACGCCATGGCTGCCCACCATCTCGGCGAGATCGCCCGCGTCAGGCGAGACCACCTCGATCTCGATCGCGTAGCGATCGCGGACGCGATCGATGAGGTCGTATGTCTCCTTTGGGAGGCGGCCGGTGTCCAGCGTGAGCACGTGCACATCGGGTCGGATGCGCACAGCCATATCGATGAGGACGGACGACTCCGCCTGGAAGCTGGCCACGATCGCGACCCGCGGAAAGGATTCGTAAGCCCAGCGCAGCACCGCCTCGGGCGCCGCTGAATCTAGCTGGCGCGGAGCTGCAACACTCATGCCGTCCTCTCTTGTGAGGTTGCGATCTGACGAAGCGCGTCGAAGCCGACCCGCTCGGTCCAGTTCCCAAAACCCTCGCCCGGCGTGCGGCCTGATCGGAACGTCTCGAACAGCGGGCGCAACAGGGCTGGGATGTCGGTGATTGGCACGTTGGGGGCAAACACGCGGTTGAGGCGGGTGCCGTCGAAATCGCCTCCGAGCATCACGTCGTATTTGCCCAGCGTGGTGCCCACGAAGCCGACATCACCCAGATATGGACGCGAGCAGCCGTTGGGGCAACCGCTCATGCGGAAGCTGATGCGCTCCTCGGACAGGCCCAGCTCATCGAGAAGGGACGCGAGCTTGCGAATCAGGCCCGGCAGAGCCCGCTCCGCCTCCGCTACGGCCAGGCCGCAGGTCGGGATGGCCGGGCAGGCCATCGCGTACCGGATGGCCCGGGGAATGGATTCCACCGGCGCGATCCCGAATTCCGCCATCAGGGCGTCGACGCGCGATCGCTGGGCGGGCTCGATGTCGGCGAGGATCACGTTCTGCTGCGCGGTCAGCCTGATCTGCGGGCGTAGCTCGTCGACGATGCGCCGCAGCCCGGATCGCGAACGCACGTCGCCGACATCGCCGATCCGCCCGTTTTCGATGTAGATGCCGACGTACAGGCGGCCATCGCCCTGTTCGTGCCAGCCGAGATGGTCGTCCACCGGCTTCCATGCGAGCGGCTCCGGTGGCTGCAGCTCGAAAGTCAGCCGTTTCTGCACCTCGCCGCGAAACCATTCGAGCCCGCGGTCGGCGATCGTGTACTTCAGGCGCGCGTGCCGGCGATTGCTGCGATCGCCGTAGTCACGCTGCACGGCCACGACTTCACGAGCGACATCCACAATCTGGCCAGGCTCGACGAACGCGAGTGGCTTCGCCACGGCGACGAAGGTCTCGGGCTTGTTGTGTGTGCGTCCGAGACCACCGCCGACCAGCACGTTGAATCCGCGCAGCGTTCCATCGGGCGATTTCATCGCGACGATGGCAAGGTCGTGGGCATAGACGTCGACGCAGTTGTCGCCCTCGAGCGCGACCGTGGTCTTGAACTTGCGAGGCAGGTACTGCTCTTTGTATAGAGGCTCGACCTCGGGCTCCGAGGTTTCCACCACCTCACCGTCGAGCCAGATCTCGTGGTACGCGCGGGTCTTGGGAGTGAGCTCGGCGACCATTGCGCCGATCGCACGGTCGACGTCGTGATGGAACTCGTCGGCCACCGGCTCGGGGCAGCACATGATGTTCCGCTCGACGTCCCCGCAGCCACCGAGCGTGGTCAGCAGCGATTCGTTGATCGCGGCGATCGATTTCTTGATATCGCCCTTGAGGACGCCGTGGAGCTGGAAGTCCTGGCGCGTGGTGACGCGAAGCGTGCCGTTGGCCCACTTGCGGCTGATCTCGTCATGCGCCACGTAGGCATCGGCCGAGACCACGCCGCCGGGGATGCGGGTCCGGATCATGAGCTGGTGGTGCTTGTCGAGGCCGCGCGCACGGGCCTCCTTGCGACGGTCGCGGTCGTCCTGCTGGTAGATGCCGTGGAATTTGAGCAGCGTCTCCGAGTCGTCGCCGAAGGCAGGCGTGTCCTCGATCAGCTCCTCCTTGATGAGCCCGCGCAGGTGATTGCTGCCTGCCTTGATGGACTCGTTCTTCGAGAAGCCCTCGAGAGATGTGCCGTCGGAAAGATTGGACAAATGGATGCGCCTCCGCTGATGTGGTGATACCGAACGTTTGGGATTGAGCACGCGCCCGGCGCGTGTGGGGGGAACCCCCGGTCAGGACGTCCGGTCAGCTACAGAAGCAGCTGGCGCAGCGAACGTAGTCGATGGCGCGCCGCCGGGTGAGCGGGGCCAAAGCAGCAACGGCTGGACTACGCATCGCGCGAAAAGAGTACCGAAAAACAGGCAGCAATGCTGCGATCAAGTCGCAGAAAGGAAGAAGCCGGGCGCGAAACCCGGCTTCCTTCTCCCCTCCCACCCCCAACGCTTCGCGTTAGGGGCGACCTCCCCACGTGGTGGGGAGACTAGGGCTAGGGCTGCGAATCGGGGTTCGACTTCGCGAACCATGCGCCCGTCGGGGCGACCACGAAGATGATCGGCTGCCGGCACGGACGCGGAAGATCGACAACTGCGTGGATGTGCGAGTCGCCGGCCGGGCTGGCCGGAAACAGCCCGGTCGAGACGTTGACGACACCGTCGGGGGTGAGGCAGCTGACGGTCGCCCTGAAGAACGGCACGGGGTTCCTGCCGTTGATCGGTGGCACCACGATGATGAGGCCCGTCACCGTCACGTCTACGGTCCCGTCCTGGCCGACGGTGCCCACGCCAGTCGAGATCACCCAGGGCAGCCCTCCGCCCTTGACGCCTCGATCGTTGATCGTGCCGACGGCGGCGCCGGTCACCGGCGTCATCGAGGAGAAGTCGGTGAGGTTGCCTTTTTCATCGGCGAAACCTGGCGCGGCACTCGCCCCAAGCAGCCCGAGGACGGCGATCGCGGTCACGAGAACTCTTCCGAACATACGCATGGCGATTCCTCCGATGTGACGCTGTTTTAGGTTTAACCCCACGAACTCAGAGGCTTCGTCTTGAGTTCGCGGGGACCCCTTGATCGCCAGGAACTACGGGTTTGGGTTACTTGTGGTCAGGTCTCCACCGGGGCGGAGGTCCGAGCCTGGGCTCCAGGAGTTTCTTGACCTCACCTTCGGCAGGGAAGCGGTCGAGCCGTGCTTTGCTGAAGACCTCCTGGCCGTCGATGAGCACCTCGAAACGGCCTCTGCTGCCGGTCTTCAGCTCGACTCCATCGAGCAGTGGCGCCCAGCCATCCATGATCTCCCCAGCCAGGCTCACGGCCTGGTCGAGGTAGTCTCAAGGGACGCAGAATTCGATCGTGATCCTGGGTTTCGCTGTGGTCATCTAAGGGCCTCAACACTTCGTACACTTGCCGGCAAGGAGCTATTCCCCAATGAGCAAACAGAACCCAGAAGGCGTGCTGGTGGTGGAGTGCGCGTGCGGCATTCTCATGCGCGGGACGGTGGACGAGCTCGTGCCGATCGTGCAGAAGCATGCCAGCGAGGCCCACAACATGAAGGTCACGCGGGAGGACGTGCTCTCGAGGGCGCGTCCGGAAGCCTGAAACCAAAGGAGCACGCGAGTCCGGCGGCGCCCGCCCCGTGGGGCACCGAGGGGCCGGTCCAGGCCGAGGTTTTCGTCGTGCGCATGCGGGGAGACCAGTTGATGCTCACGGGGCCGTGCGGCGCCGACGCCTGGTACATCGAATCGCACGACGAGGACGATCCCATGGAGATCGTCAAGCGCCTGTCGACCAACCTCATGGGCCCGCCGCTGCTGGTGCACTCGACGTCGTGGCGTCGAGGTACCGGCGGCGTGTTCTTGAGCTTTCTGGTCGTCATCGGCGAGGACCAGGCGCCGGATCTCGAATCCGTGCCGATCACGCGAGCCGACCTGGCGCGGAACTCCGCGACCGAGGCGGCGAAATCGATCTCGGCCAGTCAGGTCGTCGAGCACGCGCTCAGGCACCTGGCCTGGCTGGCGCAAGATGACCCGGCTGTCAAAGCCGCGCTTTCATCGGCATGGCTTGCGGCGCTGGCCGATTACGTGCCGGCGCCATTCCGCCACCTCGCCTGAGGCTTGCGTGCTCTCACGCCCCACTTTCTGGGGGGACTCCCCCCTTGAGGCGCCGGGCCTGGCGAAGCCAGCTCCCGACGCACCCCCCTCAACCCTCTCCCCGCAGGGGAGAGGGGAGGCCGGCTACCAGCCCTCCTGGACGACCGCCACGCCGCGCGGGCCGAGGCGGATCAATCCGCGATGCACCTCGCTGCCGTCCACGAGGTTGACGCCCGGATCGGCGATGGGCACGTCGACGGGCACATCCCGGTGATTGAGCAAAAAGAGGATCGAGCTACGAGGCCCAGACCGGCGTACCGCTGAGACTCCGGCCGGTGCCTCGATCACGGGCTTGACGCCGGCCTGCTTGGCGGCGGTGCGCAGAATCCGCCCCATAGCCGCCGGTTCGGGCCGGGTGGCGATGTAGATCGCCCGGCCCTGCCCGAACTTGTGGCTCGTGACCGCGGGGTGACCGTCCAGGTTGGAGCTCGAGAACTGCGCCAGAACCTCGGCGCCCGAAGGCGCGATCAGCTCGCTCCAGAGGTCGGCCTGCGCGTGCGCGCCGTCGGCGAACTTGAGGTTGACCTGCTCACCGTCGGCAAGCGGAAACCAGTCGACCACCTCCAGGCCGAGGAGACTTCTGAACGGCTCTGGGTAGCCGCCGAGGCGGATGTGCTCGAACGGATCGACGATGCCGCTGAAGAAGGACATCACCAGCGTGCCGCCCGCCTGTACGAAGGCGATGAGGTTGGCCGCAGCCTCATCGCTGACCAGGTACACGCTCGGCGCGAGCACGAGGCTGTACGAAGAAAGATCGTCAGACGGACGCGCGAAGTCCGCGATCAGGTTGGCTTCGAAGACGTGCCGGTAGTACGCCTCGAGCTGGTCGACGTGGTGAACGCGAATCGACGGCTTCGACGGCAGCTCGAGCGCCCACCACGATTCCCAGTCGTGGAGGATCGCCACGTCCGCGGGCACGCGTGTGCCACATACGGGATCGAGGCGCCCGAGCTCGCGTCCGAGCTTGACGACCTCGTGCCAGGTGGGCGACTGCTCGGGCCGGCCATGTGGAACCATCGCGCTGTGGAACTTCTCGGCCCCGGCTCGTGACTGGCGCCACTGGAAGAACATCACGCCGTCGGCGCCTCGGGCCAGCGCCTGATAGCTCCACAAGCGCATCTGCCCCGGAGCTTTGGCGACGTTCACATCGCGCCAGTTGACGCGGTTGGAGGTCTGCTCCATCAGAAGCCACGGGCGGCCGTGACCAAGCGAGCGCATCAGGTCGCCCGCCATCGCAGCCCGCATGTCGGCCTCGGGGTCGGCCGGGTCCTGATAGACGTCATCGCTGACGACGTCCTCGCGTTCTGCCCACTTCCAGTAATCGAGCGGCTTGAAGAAGCGCATGAAGTTGGTCGTGATGGGGACGCCCGGGCTGCGTTCCATGAGGATCCCGCGCTCGAGCTCATAGCATTCGAGCAAGGCGTCCGACGAGAAGCGCATGAAGTCGAGCTGCTGGCTCGGATTGGGCCACGTGGGCGTGCGGCGGGGTGGCAGGATCTCGTCCCAGTCCGAGTAACGCTGCGACCAGAAATCCGTGCCCCACGCCCGATTCAGGTCCTCGAGCTCCCCATACCGTTGCTCCAGCCATTGGCGGAACGCGAGTGCCGAGACGTCGCAGTAGCAGGCCGGCACGTGGCAGCCGAACTCGTTGCCAACGTGCCACATCGCGAGCGCCGGATGATCCGCGTATCGGGTCGACAGAGCCGTCACCAGCCGGCCGGCCGCGCCGCGATAGATCGGGCTGCTGGGGCAGTAGTGCTGCCGGGCACCATGCGAGAGGCGGACACCGTCAGCGAGCACCGGCAGCATCTCCGGGTGCGCGTGTGAGAGCCATGGCGGAGGCGATGCCGTGGCGGTCGCAAGGTCGATCCGGATGCCGCCCTCGTGCAGCAGGTCCATGACCCGGTCGAGCCACGCGAAGTCGAACTTGCCCTGGGTCGGCTCTAGACGCGACCACGAGAAGATGCCGAGGGAGACGAGGTTGACTGCCGCCTCCCGCATGAGGCGGACGTCTTCCTCCCAAACGTCCTCCGGCCACTGGTCAGGGTTGTAGTCGCCGCCGTAGGCGATGTGCGGCAGCCTCTCACCGAGGAGAGGACTCGCCCCTGTCGTGCCGCTCGGGTGCGAGCTCAGCCCTTTGTAGATCCGAGAGTCAGGCCGGCAACGAAGTGCCTCTGGAGGAGCATGAAGACAATGATCGGCGGGATGCACGCGAGCAGCGCGCCCGCCGCGATGAGGTTGTTGTTGACGAAAAATTCGCCCTGAAGGTTGTTGAGAGCGCTGGTGATCGGTCGCTTGTCGCCCGATTTCAACAGGATCAGGGCCCAGAAGAAGTCGTTGTACATGAAGGTGAAGAGTAGGGTGGCCATCGCGGCCAGCGCCGGCCGGCAGAGCGGCAGGACGACGCTCCACCAGATCCGGAGCACGTTGGCGCCGTCGACGAGGGCCGACTCGGTTATCTCCTTCGTGATCGTTTTCATGTAGTTACTCAAGACGAATGTGGCGAAGCCCACCTGGAAAACCACGTGGATAAGGATGATGCCGATGTACTGGTCATAGAGCAGATTGTTGTCGCTGAACAGGGCGAACGAGAACTTGCCGATATCGATCGACCCGAGCATCGCGATCGGTGTGTGTAGATAGATCGTGTAGAGAGGGATGATGATGACCTGAGGCGGCAGCAAATTACCTGCCGTGAAGATCATCAGAACGATCAGGTTGAACTTCCAGCTGAACTGGGTGCAGCAGAACGCGACCATCGATGCCAGCAGCAGCGTGAGGATGACTGCCGGGATCACGATCACCAGGGTGTTGAGGTAGTAGTAGGGAATCTCCGCCTGGGTCCACACCGTCGCGTAGTTGGTGAAGCCAAGACTTTTGGGCCAGGAGACGTAGCCGTTCTGGATCGTGTCGCTGAGCGGACGCAGGGACGAATAGATGGCCCAGAACAATGGGAAAAGCCAGGCCGCGACCATGCCGATCAAGAAGGCATGAAGGATCACGCGGGCCGGACGGAGGCGGCGTCGACTCCGTTTGACGGGGACGCCCGGAAAGATCGCCGGCATAGTGCTGGGCAGGAGTTGATAGTTTTGCGTCACGCCAGCGTCCTCATTACGCGCGAGAGGAAGGCGACGATCGGCACGAGAGAAATCAACAGCAGAACGACCGCGATCGCCGAGCCGAAGCCGACAAGGCTCGCCTCGCTGATGCTGTTGTTCGTGATCAGGATCGACAGCAGCTCGAGGCCGTTCTTGCCCTGGTTGATGATGAACGCAATGTCGAAAGCGCGCAGCGCTTCGATGGCGGTGACGACCACGATGATGACGTTGATCGGGGCCATCACCGGCAGGACCACGCGGAAGAAGGTCTGCACCTCGGTGGCGCCATCCACCCTGGCCGCCTCGCGGAGCGAGGGATCGACGCTTTTGAGCCCAGCCAGGTACAGGATCATGATGTAGCCGATGTGCCGCCAGCTGGTGGCGATCAGGATCGCGAACAGGTTGATTCTTGGATTGCCCAGCCAGTCGATGATGTTGCCTGACTTCACCAGTCCGAGCGCATTGTTGATGAAGCCCTCGGTCGGAGCGAACTGGAGCTCCCAGATGAACCCGACGACGACCAGAGACAGGACCACCGGAAGGAAGAACACGCTCTGGTAGATGCGCGTGCCGCGCATCTCACGATCGAGCAGCACCGCCAAGAACATGCCCAGCGGCGTAGCGACGAAAGTGAGCCAGGCGAGCCAGATCAGGTTGTGAGCGAACGCCGGCCAGAAGAGCGTGTACCCCGTGAACATGAACTGGTAGTTCTTGAAGCCGACAAGATTCTCGCTGGTGATCGGCCCGATGCCGTCCCAGTTCGTGAACGAGAAGCCGATCGAAGCAAGCGTCGGACCCCAGATCAGCAGTAGGTCGAGGGTGAGCGGCACCCCGACCATCAGCGCGATCAGGAGCTTGTCCTGGCGGGTCAGAAGCGTGTAGCGGCGCCTCCGGCGGGTGGCTGCGAGTGCCCCCGCCTCGGACGCTTTTTGCGCCCGGGCGGGGGCAAGGTTCGTCGTGGTGTTGGCCACGGCTCAGATCATATGTCCGCTTTTTTACTCGGGGGGCAGCGAGTCCCAGAACTTTTGCATCTCACCCTGGAGGCTCGTCGGGTCCTTGCTTGTATTGGCCAGGAACTTCAGCAGGAAGCCCTGCATGCCGTTCGGACCTGAATAGTCGGGCCGCGAGTCGCGGTCGAAGTACTGGGTGATGCGCTTGGCATTGCTGACGATCGACACCGCCTTCGCGGTCAGGGCCGGGTACTGGCTCTTGTCGGCATCGTTGGCGGTCGGGATGGAGCCCGGGGCGTTCTGCCAGTAGAGCACCTGGGTCGAGCCCTTCGCCACGAACTCCATGAAGGCCTTGGCCTGGCCGAGATCGGCGCTCAGGGTCGGTGACTTCTTGGTGAGCATGTACACGTCGATGGGCGCGTCGAGCGCCTTCTCGGCGTCGTACTGGGTGCCCAGGTCGGGGAACGGGAAGAAGTCGAGCTGCTCGAGGTCGGCCGGGGTGCCGCTCGCCTTGAACTCGTCGGAGACGAACAGCCCGAGCAGATACATGCCGGCCTGCTTGCGTAGTAACTGGTCCGCGCCTTCCTCCCACTTGAGGCCGGCAAACGCGGGTGAGTAATACTGGGGGGCGATCTCGCTCCACTTCTTGTAGACCGCGGTGACCCTGGGGTCCGTCCATTTCTGCTTGCCGGTCAGCAGCTCGGTGTGGAAGTCGTAGCCATTGAGGCGGAGGTTGATGATGTCGAAGGTTCCCTGCGCCGGCCAGCCGTCTTTGTCGGCGAATGCGATCGGGATCAGGCCGTCCTTCTTCATCTGCACGCACAGGGCCTTGAACGCGTCCCAGTTGGTTGGAACGCTGTAGCCGTGCGCCGCCCAGACGTCCTTGCGATAGAAGACTGCCCAGGGGTAATAGTCGGTCGGGATCGCGTACGCGTGGCCGTCGTTGCCCTTGATCGAGGCCGCGAAGCCTTCCGTGTAGTTGGACTTCACCGCATCCCACACATCATCGATAGGCGTCGCCAGCCCTTTGTCCGCGAAGAACCGCATGCGGTGTCCGGAGAACCAGGTGAAAGCGTCCTCCGGGGTGCCCTGCAAGTAAGAGCTGATCTGGTTCTGGAAGGTGCCGTGGTCGACCGTGTTGATCTTGACCTTGGTCCCGCCGTTGGCGGATGTGAACGCGTCGACGATGGCCTTCGTCCCCTTGAGCGAGTTGGGGTCGGTGTTGTAGCTGCCGAGCGACATGGTGCCGCCCTTGGCGGTGATGCCGGTTGAGGTCGCCGTGCCGCCACCGCAGGCGGCGATGAAGGCGGCGAGGCTGCCGTAGCCGGCGATCTTCAGGACGTCGCGTCGGGAAAGATCGAGGTCCAGGTTCAGCGCTCCATCTCTGAGCGCGAGCCGATTCCGAACCCGTTTCGCTTCGCTTGAATCACCCATGTAACTCCTCCTCCCAGACCGCGGTCTTTGGTTCTTGACACATGAAGCTCGGCCGCTTAGGCATAGCGGAAAGATACAGATTCGGTCAATTTTGTCAACTGCAAGCTTCGATTCTGCTCGCTATTGATCAAAGTTGATCAATGACGTACCATCGGGCGAATGCTTGCGGCTGAGCGAAGGCGCCGGATCGCGGAGAGCGTTCGCTCACGTGGGGTGATCTCGGTGGCCGAGATGGCGGAGGTATTGGGTACGACCGAAATCACGCTCAGGCGCGACCTGCATGCGATGGCCAAGGACGGGTTGCTGGTGAGGACACATGGCGGCGCCATCAGGCCGTCGGGCGTCGGCCACGAGCCGAGCTACAGCGAGAAGGCGCAGCAGGCGGCGGGCGAGAAGGCCGCCATCGCTCGTCTCGCGCTCGAGATGGTGCGTCCCGGAGACTCGATCGTGCTCGGCCCCGGAACCACGACTTTGGCGTTGGCGCGCCTTTTGGTACACAGCCCCGAGTTGACGGTCGTCACGAACTCATTGCTGGTGGCGCAGGCGCTGATGGAGGCCCCGCGCGTCGAAGTGATATTGACCGGGGGGACACTGCGGCGATCCATCCACGCGCTCGTGGGGCCGGCCACCGAAGAGTCGGTGCGTGCGCTGCGCGCGTCGCAGGCGTTCATCTCCGGCAACGGGTTCACGGCCGACCGCGGCCTCAGCACGCCGAGCCCCGTGGTGGCCGCCACCGACCGCGCGCTCGCCGGCGCGGCCCAGCACGTGGTGGTGCTCGCCGACTACACCAAGATCGGCGAGGAAACCATGTGCCAGACAGTTCCCGCGGCCAGGGTGCACACGCTGATCACGGACTCGAGGGCGCCGGCGAACGAGCTGGAGGCAATTCGCGCCGCGGGGCTCGAGGTGCGCGTCGCCGAGGTCGGTAATCATGTCGAGCAGAAGCGCGCGACCGCGTGACGGCGAGTCCAGACCGGCGGGTGCGCGCCGCCTGGTCAAGGGCGCACCGGAACGTCGGAAGCTGACCCGGCGAGACATCGAGCTTCCCGACGGAAGGTATTTGCTCGCGTATGGCTGCGCTGAAACCGCAGCGCCCGATGCCTGACCTTCGCTTCGACCCGTTGCGGCAAGAGTGGGTCGCTTACGCCACCGAACGCAACGATCGCACCTTCCTCCCCACCGCTTTCTGCCCGCTGTGCCCCACCGGAGCCGGCGGAGCATCTGAGGTTCCCCTCGACACGTTCGAGGTCGTGGTGTTCGAGAACCGCTTCCCAGCCTTCGGTCCTGACCGTCGCAAAGGCCGGCCCGTCCGGCCTCCGACGACCGGCTGCGAGGTCGTCGTCTACACGCCGGAGCACGAGCTCACGTTGGCCCAGCTCCCGGCCGACCGCGTGCGCCTTCTGGTCGACGTCTGGGCCGACCGGTACCGTGAGCTCGGTTCGAGGGCCGAGGTCGCCTACGTGTACATCTTCGAGAACAAGGGCGAAGAGGTCGGGGTCACGCTCCACCATCCGCACGGCCAGATCTACGCGCTGCCGTTCATCCCACCGTTTGCCAAGGCGGAGCTGGACGCCTCCCGCGAGCATCTCGTCGGGGAAGGGCAGTGCCTGCACTGTCGCGAGCTGGCGCTCGAGGCGTCGGGACCTCGCCTGGTCCTGAGCGAGAGCTCAATGGCCGCGTTCGTCCCGCGGGCCGCCCGCTGGCCTTACGAAGTGCACCTGTACCCGCGCCGGCACGTGGCCTCGATCGCCGAGCTCGACGAGGCCGAGCGGAGGGACCTGGCGGACAGTCTCCTTGGCGTGACCGGCGCGTACGACCGCCACTTCGGTTTCTCGACGCCTTACGTCATGGCTGTCCACCAGGCCCCGACCGATGGCCGCGACTGGCCGCAGGCCCACCTTCATTTCGAGTTCTACCCGCCGCACCGGCGCGACGACCGCCTCAAGTACCTCGCGGGGGTCGAGCTCGGCGCCGGCACGTTCGTGAACGACACGCGGCCCGAGGCCACCGCCGAGCAGCTTCGCCGCGCCGCGAGAAAGACCCCGCGGATGGCCGGCGAGTCTTGACTTAGGATGTAGCGCACAAATGGCTTCAGTCACCTACGAGCACGTGACCAAGCGATTCGCTGGCGGAACTCTGGCCGTCAACGATTTCAACCTTGAGATCAAAGACACCGAGTTCATGGTCCTGGTCGGCCCATCCGGCTGCGGCAAATCAACCGCGCTGCGCATGCTGGCAGGCCTCGAGGAGGTCACGGAGGGCGATATCAAGATCGGCGACCAGGTCGTCAACGAGATGCCGCCCCGGGATCGAGATATCGCGATGGTGTTCCAGTCGTACGCCCTGTATCCGCACATGACTGTGTTCGACAATCTCGCCTTTGGCCTGCGCATGCGGGGCACGCCCAGGCAGGACATCGAGCGACGGGTGAACACAGCCGCCAACATCCTCGAGCTCGGCCCCCTGCTCAAGCGCAAGCCGCGCCAGCTGTCGGGCGGCCAGCGGCAGCGCGTCGCGCTCGGTCGCGCCATCGTGCGCGAACCCCAGGCCTTCCTCCTTGACGAGCCGCTCTCCAACCTCGATGCCAAGCTGCGCATCCAGACCCGCATCGAGCTCCAGAAGCAGCATCGCGCGCTGCAGGCGACCTTCATCTATGTAACCCACGACCAGGTCGAGGCGATGACGATGGGCGACCGCATCGCCGTGATGAAGGACGGCATCTTGCAGCAGGTCGCGCCACCGCGTCAGATCTATGACACTCCCGTGAACATGTACGTCGCGGGCTTTATCGGCAGCCCGACCATGAACTTCATTCCGGTCACGGTCCACGGCACGACGGCCAAAGCGACCGGCTTCGAGCTCGAGCTCCCAACTGCGCCGGGCATCGAGAAAGGCGTGCTGGGCATCCGGCCCGAGGCGCTGACGGAGCACCCACGCGAGGGCCATTCAGGGCTCGACCTGAAGGTCGAGGTGACCGAGGTCCTGGGGGCGGACCAATTCCTTTACGGGACCGTGGGCGGCGACTCGATCACGGCGCGGGTCGATCCCAACCTGAAGGTGAGCCCGGGTGACCGCGTGCGGCTTGGGGTCGACATGCGGCGCCTGCACTTGTTCGACGGTCCCACCGGCAAGGCTATTCAATAACGGTCCCGCAGGACGCCTTCGGGCGCACGGGCCACAAAAGCAGCCGGACGATCTTCGGCGCGGCGGCGCTCTCGAATGTGACGCAGGCCGCGGCCGATCGGACGCTCGACGTACTCCTACAACACGGCGTCAACCACATCGACGTCGCGGCCAGCTACGGCGACGCCGAGCTGCGGATCGCCCCCTGGCTGAAGCGCGAGCCGAAACGGTTCTTCCTCGCCACCAAGACCGGCGAGCGAACCGCCAAGCGTGCACGCGAGGAGCTGCACCGGTCCCTTGACCGCCTCGGCGTCGATCACGTCGACCTGTGGCAGCTGCACAACCTGGCGGACCCGATCGAATGGGATACCGCGCTCAGCCCAGGCGGGGTCATCGAAGCCGCAGTCGAAGCTCGCGACCAGGGCCTCATCAAGTGGATCGGCGTCACCGGCCACGGTGCGCAGATCGCTGCGAATCACCGGCGCTCGCTCGCTCGTTTCGACTTCGACTCGGTGCTGCTCCCGTTCAACTTCGTGACCATGCAACTGCCTTACTACGCGGAAAACTTCGAGGCGCTTACCCGGACCTGCGCCGAGCGCAATGTCGCGGTGCAGACGATCAAGTCAATCGCCGCGAAGCCGTGGCTGGGCCGCGAACACACGCACACGACCTGGTACGAGCCGCTCGAAGGTCAGGCGGACATCGACCTTGCGGTCTGGTGGGTGCTCGGCCGGCGTGGCGTCTTCCTCAACACCGCCGGCGATATCGACTTGCTGCCTCGCGTGCTCGACGCGGCGGAACGTTTCGAGACCCGCCCGACGGACGCCCAGATGACTGCGCTCCGGGACCGCACCCGCACGGAACCTCTTTTCGTCTGAAGTCAGGCTGAGCTCGGCGAGCTTCACCGCGCCGGGCGACGGGCGCCTCCTAACCAGCTGGCTCTGAACAAGTCTTAACAGACTCTTGACCTTTCTCCACATCGACCTCCATAGATTTCAGGCATCAGCCTTGGACCGGCTGAACATTCAGAAAGGTGGGATTGGGGATGAAGCGGATAGTCCTTGGCATTGCTCTTTGCGTCGGCATGCTGTTCATGGGGGTCACCAGCGCCAGCGCCTACTGTTCATTGGACCCGACATTGGGAATCGGGCTGCCTTTGCACACCAGCCTCAACGTCACCATAGGCTCGACCACCATTTACGCGAGCAACACCAGCACGACGACCACCTTCGGCGCCCACACAGGCCTCCTTTAGCAGTTACCGGCGGTAAGCGATGACACCCGTGCTCCGGGCCTACTTGCTGGCGATGGCGGCGCCTGCGGTTGTCCTGACTGCGATGTTGCTGGTCGGGCCTTCGGCGGCGCCGGGCGATCCGGTCCTCCTGGTCGTGCTGTTGCTGCTCGGAGCAGTGGCGAGCAACTTCCCGGTGATCGTGTCGCCGCGTCTGAAGACCGACGCCGCTCCCGCCGTTTATCTGGCCGCGGTGCTGCTCTTCACCCCGGTGACGGCGGTCGCGCTCATCGGCGGGAGCCGGCTGCTCGGGGAGGGAGTGTTGTGCTTTCGGCGCAATCCAGCGACCGGGTTTCACCGTCGGCAGCCGGTCGACCTCGTTTTCAACACCTCTCGGTTCATGACGGCCGGCGCATTGTCAGCCCTGGCATATGGTGCCGCCGGCGCGTCCCTCGCCGGTGCGGTCGTCGCGACCGCCGTCATGTATGCGGTCAGCACCGGCCTCGACGTCATCGCCGCCGGTATGCACAACCGGCGCCATCCGTGGGAGATCTGGGCCGAGATCGCCGCCGCGGATTCGAAGCCCACGGCCGCCCTTTACGTCGCCGGCTACCTGCTGGCGATAATCTCGAGCGGGCGGCCGTGGCTGGCGGTGGTGATGATGGTTCCGATCGCGGCCATCCAGCTCGCGCTCACACGATCGATGCAGCTCATGGAGCAGACCATCGCCGCGGTCGAGTCCATGGCAGATGTTGTCGATCGCCGCGACCCCTACACGTTCCAGCATTCCCAGAGCGTGGCCGACCACGCCGTGCGCACCGCGCGCCGGCTGCAGCTGCCCGATAAAGAGGTCGAGGTGATCCGGCTGGCCGCTCGCGTCCATGACCTGGGCAAGATCGAAGTCCCGGATGAGGTCCTGCACAAGCAGGGCCGGCTGACCGAGGCGGAGTTCGAGCTGATGAAGAAGCACCCCGCGACGGGCGCTGAGATCCTGGCCAAGTTCCCCGAGTACAAACGCGGGCGAGAGCTCGTGCTCGCGCATCACGAAAGGATGGATGGGCTCGGTTACCCGCGCGGGCTCGCCGGCGCCGCGATCGCATTCGGCGCTCGCGTCATCGCCGTCGCCGATTCCTGGGATGCGATGACCTCCGACCGGCCCTACCGCAAGGCGCTCGACGCGGAGGTCGCCCTCGCCGAGCTGCTCCGTGGCCGCGGCACGCAGTGGGATCCCCAAGTCGTCGACGCGTTCGCCGCAACCCTGCCGGGCGCGGTGCCCGCGTACGCTCGGGCGCGCTGGACCGAGGTGCGCCCGCTGCTCCGGTCGCTAGGCGCCGCGGTGGGCGTGATCGGCTAGAGCACCAACTTTCGCGGCCACGATCCGGTTCCGGAGGAGCCCGATCCCCACGACCTCGGTCTCCATCAGGTCGCCCGGATGCAGGAATTCCGGCGGCTTGCGAGCGAAGCCCACTCCATCGGGCGTGCCGGTGGCGATCAGGGCTCCGGGCAGCAACGTCATCCCCTTCGAGGCCCATTCGATGATGGCGTCGACCGGGTGGATCATGTCGCTCGTGTTGCCCTCCTGCTTGACGACGCCGTTGACTGTCAGGCGCAAGCCCAGGCTGCGCGGGTCGGGCGCCTCGTCCTTCGTCACCACCCATGGTCCGGTCGGACACGAACGATCGAGGCTCTTACCTTTGAAGTACTGGCCGCCCCACCCGTTCTGGACGTCGCGGGCGCTGACGTCGTTGAGCACGAAGTAGCCGAACACGTGGTCCATGGCATCGCGGCGGGCGATGTTGGCTCCGCGCTTGCCGATCACGATACCCAGCTCTACCTCCCAATCCATCTCGTCGCTGAACGACGGATCGATAGGGATGTCGTCGTACGGGCCTGTGATGCTGGTGATCGCCTTGGTGAAGATCGTCGGCGGCTTGACATCGCCGTGGTCCGCCGTCTCCTCGGCGTGCTTCTGGTAGTTGCGACCCATCGCGATGATGTTTCCGCGCGGCGCATCCACCGGCGGTAGCAGGGTGACGTCTTTGAGGGGCAGCCCACGCCCTGCGGCAGAGGTGGCATAGCGCGCCCGCTCGAGCCCAGCCTCGCCCGCATCGATCAACGCCAGCAGGTCGTGCGCGACCTGGCTCAGGTCGACGACCTCGTCCTCGTGCCCTGGACGCAGCGCGCCGAGGCGTGCCTCGCCATCGTGCTCGAACATCAACAGCTTCATGTTTCCTCCATGTTTGAATCGTCTGACTGACCCAGTTCTGTGCCCGCGCCCAAGAAGAGCTCCTCGAAGTCCTGCCGCTGGAGAAGGTCGGCCGGCCGCCCTTCCAGGCGAACCGAGCCCGACACCAGGACGCTGGTCCAGTCGGCGATCTGCAGAGCGGCCCGTGCGCGCTGCTCGACCAGGAGCACGGCCTTGCCCAGGCCGGCGAGGCGTTTCACGTGCTCGCTGAGGAGGGCGTCGGCCAGCTTGGGCGAGAGGTTGGCAGTCGGCTCGTCGAGGATGAGGACCTTGGGGTCGAGCATGAGGACACGCGCGATGGCGAGCATCTTTCGCTCGCCGCCGCTTAGCTTGTCCGCGCGACGCTTGAGCATCGGCGGCAGCTGAGGGAACACCACGCCGACCTCGAGGACGCGAGCCCTGACCTGCGCGGCGTTCAGCAGGTAACCGCCCATCTCGAGGTTCTCCAACACCGTGAGCGGCTCGAAGATGTCGTTGACCTGCGGGACGTAACCGACGCCGCGCCGCGCGAGCTCTTCAGGCGCCCGGCCGGTCACGTCGTCGGAGCCGAGCAGGATGCGGCCGCTGTCCAACCGCAGAATCCCGACCAGGCTCTTCAGGAGGGTGCTCTTGCCCGCCCCATTGGGCCCGATGATGGCCACGACCTCGCCAGGTCCGATCGAGATCGACACGTCGCGGATCACAGGCACGCCGCCATAGCCCGACGTGACGCCCTGCGCCTGCAGGCTCGGGGCGGGCCGCGCCTCCACCTGCGCCAGGCTATCCGACAAGGTAAGCGTCAACAATCTCCCGCTGCCGCCTCAAGCTCGACATCGTCCCGCTGCCGATCACCTTGCCCTGGGCCATGACGACCACCGTGTCGCAGAGGCGCTCCACCATGTGGAGCTCGTGCTCGACCATCAAGATGGTCAGGCCCTCCGAGCGCAGGTCCTGGAGGTAGTGCTGGATCTCCAGGACGATCTTCGGGTGCACCCCCGACATGGGTTCGTCGAGGAGCAGCAGGCGCGGCCCGAGCATGAGCGCCCTCATGATCTCGATCAATCGCTTCTGGCCTCCGCTCATCGTGCCTGCGTAGTCGGACTCCCTGGCGCTCATGCCGAAACGCTTGAGCAGGACCCGCGCCTGCTGCACCAGCCGCCGCTCGTCCTCGATCCAGAAACCCCTGCCCCTGAGCGCGCCCATCAGGGAGTCGCCACGATGCTTGGGAGCGGCCACGAGCAGGTTCTCGAGCACCGTCAGGCGCGCGAACTCTGAGGGCAGCTGGAACGTACGCACGAGCCCGTGGCGCGCGCGCTGGTAGGCCGGCGAGCCGGTCACGTCCTTGCCGTCGAATACGATGGTGCCGCTCGTTGCCGGCAGCGTGCCCGCGAGCACGGCCAGGAGCGTCGACTTCCCCGCCCCGTTGGGGCCGATCAGGCCGGTGATCTTCCCCGCCGGCACGTCGACGGAGACGCCGTCCACGGCGTGAAGGCCTTCGAAGTGGCGATGGATGTCGCTCGCGACCAGCACCGGCCGCCCGGCAGAGGGCGGCAGTTCGCTGGCGGCAAGCATCAACGATCCTCGCGCAGGGGGGCGCCCTCGAACACGCGGCGCGACTCGGGCCGCACGCCGTCCGGCCGAAACCACAGAAAGCCGATGATCAGAAGGCCGATGGCCACCCACTGGAGCGCTGGGATCAGGCCCGGCGGCCCGAGGTTGGCGATGCTGGGGCTGTTGTTGAGGAAGCGCGTGATCTCTTCGAAGCCGACCGGCACGAGCAGCGCGCCCAGGATGGCGCCGATGTTGTTGCCGCGACCCCCCACGATGATGGCGGCGAACAGGATGATCGTTTCGGGGTAGAGCCAAACAGACGGCGCCCACACCTGGATGAAGCCGACCAGGATGGCGCCCGACAGCCCTGCGATCAAACCGCCGACGATGAAGATCGTCATCTTCAGCTGCACCGGGTTCTTGCCGATGGCGGTCGCTGCGAGCTCGCGTTCGCGCATCGCGCGCAGGCTCCGGCCGTACGGTGAGTTGACGATTCGATTCGCAACGACGAGAGCGATCACGACGCAGACGGCTGTGATCCCCACGTACAGGTACTGGTACGACTCGGTGTTGGGGTCGATGCGGTCAGACAAGGGCGGCGGCACCAATGCAATCCCGGCCGCTCCGCCCAGGAACCTGTCGGCGTTGGTGATCACCGCATTCGCGATCACGGAAAGGACCAGCAGCGCGATCGCCTGGTAGTCGCTGCGAAGCTTCCTGAGCACCACGAAGCCCACGGGAATCGCGAGCAGGCCGCCCGCGATGGCGCCTCCGAGCCATGGAATCGGAAAGGGGAGCTGATATCCCCCGATGTAGTGCTGAAAACCGCCGTTGGCCGTATCGGGTGGCATCGAAAGCACGGCGGCCGTGTAAGCACCCACTGCCTGGAAGACGATGAAGCTGAAGTTGACGATTCCGGAAACGCCAAACTGCAGGTTCAGGGCCAGGCAGGCGATGATGTCGACGCCCGCGTAGACGAGCAGGTTGACCGCGTAAAAGGTGTTCATCCCGCCGCCGCCAGCGCGCCGCGTTTGGCCAGCAGTCCCTGCGGGCGGAGCACCATGACCAGGACGAGGATGCCGAAGGCCACGACCTCCTTGTACTGGGGCGACCAGGCAGCGGCGCTCAACTCCGTGATCATGCCGATGAGAACAGCCCCGATCATGGCGCCGTAAGGTTGCCCGGCTCCGCCCAGCACGGCCGCGGCCAGGACGGTGATGAGGAAGGTCGCGCCGTTGGCGATTGCGAACGAGTCGGAGTCGAGAGCCGCCACGACGCCGGCCAGCCCGCAAAGCGCCCCGGTGATCAGCCAGACCGCGTCGATGACGCGCTGGGTCGGGATGCCGCAGTTGCGGGCCAGGGTGGGATTGGCCGCGGTCGCGCGCATCGCCTTGCCCAGGCGCGTGTAGGTGAGGAGGGCATGGATGGCGAGCATGAGCACGACGGCGATGCCGATGATGATGAATTGATCCCTCGTGAGGGCAATCGACCCCCAACGGATGAGGCGGCCCGGATCCTCCTGATAGGAAACCGGGAAGTAACCGACGATCGGGAGCAGCAGGTTGGCGATCATCAGGGAGACGGCCAGGGAGACGATGACCATCCCAAGGTGCGAGGTGCCCTTGCGGAGGAACGGCGCGTAGAGGATCCGGTTCAGCAGGAACGAGAACACGGCGCCGAACAAGGCGCCGGCGGCCATGCCGACCCAGATCGTGAAACCGGCCCGGTTCAGGTAGTAGGCGACATACGCCGAGGAGATCATCACCTCGCCGTAAGCGAGGTTGATCATGTTCGTGATCCCGAACTGCATCGTGAATCCAACCGCCGCGATGGCGATCACCGACATGCTCACCAGGCCGAAGCCGAACGCCGCTACGAAGAGGTCCACGGCGCTCGACTCCTGTGCGTGTTGCCTGTGACTAGCTTCCGCCTGCCGCGAAGATCCTCGAAGTCTGGTCCGGGGTCAGCTGCCCGACCGTGACTTCACCGCCATCCTTGTCATAGCCGACCAGGATGTAGCCGGACTGCGAGTTGTTCCATTGGTTGAAGTTGTTCTGGCCCCCGGCCCCCTCGAAGCGGATGGACTTGCCGGCCTTGAGCGCCGCCACTCCGTCCTTGTAGGTGTTGACGACCATCGCGCCGCTCGTGCCGTTGGCGATGTCGATGATCTTGGGGTTGTAGACGGTGGGGTCCGAGCTGTTGGTAGCGACCATGGCCAGCGCGGTCATGATGATCCCGTCGTAGAGGTGCAGGGTGGATCCACGCTGCTTGTACTTCGGGGCGTCCGCAAACTGCGACGCTGACGCGTTGAGGTTGGTCAGGAACTCCGCATACGCCGCCCCGGAGAACGTGTATCCGAGGTCGACCCCCGCGTAGTACTTCAGGAGATCGTTGAGGCCGATGGCGTCACGGACCTGCTGGAACCACTCGGGATCGATGGTGGCGGAGCTGCCTATGAACGGGATCATCTGCCCGTTGTTCTGTGTCTTGACTTCCTTCAGATAGGTGCCGGCCGAGCCGAGGGCCTCAGTGAAGATGACGTCAGGGTGCGAGGCGAGCATGGCCTGGACCTCGGTCCGGTATGAGGGCGCGCCGAGGTGGATCGGCTGGTTGATCGCGATGGTCCCGCCCAGTTTCGTGAACGCGTTCGTGGCCGGCTGGACGAAGGCCTGGGAACCGATGTCGTCGCCGAACACCAGCGCTGCCCTCTTGTAGGCGGCGTGACCGGGCCCGAAAAGGGCGCTGCCCACCATGGCGTAGGCGTCATAGACGTCCGCGGGCACAAGCCGGTGGAAATACTTGAGCGGGGTCTTGTTGAACTCCGATTGGCCCGTCATGCAGAACATCGGGATGTGAGCGCGGTCGATGATGGGCACAACCGTCGAAGCCTCGTCAGACGTGCAGCCGATCGCCGCCATCAAGCCCGAGGTGCTGGCGACCATCTGGTTGGCTGCCGGCACGGCGTCGGCCGGCTCTCCGCGGGTGTCGAACTTCGAGCAGCTCAGCATGCGGCCGCCGACGCCGCCGTTATTGTTGATGGAGAGCGCCGCCGGCAGGCACGCAGCGTAGTACGCCGGGCCAAGACCGGCGTCTGCGCCGGTGAAGGGCGCGATGACCCCCACCGTCAGCGCCCCGGTGCCGAGCCCGTTGCCGGTCGGGGTGCTGCCGCCGCACGCGGCCAGTAGCAGTACGGCGCCGACGGCGAATACGAATCGTGACGGCATGAACCTGCTCACAATCGTTCCTCGCTCCCTAGTTGTAAGGCTCACAGAATTAATCCACCGGAGGTGGGGATTGTCGACATTATTAGCGATAATCTAGCCGATGGCAAGGAGCGAGGTTCGGGGGCCCGCGCCGGCGCCCGAGTTAGGCCTCGACGTCTACCGGCGCCTGAGAGAGGGAATCATCGCCGGGCGCTTCCAGCCCAACGAGCGCCTGGTCGAAGCAAACCTGTCCAGGATGCTCAACGCCGGCCGCACCGCCGTCCGCGCCGCCCTCGTCCGGCTCGACCAGGAGGGGCTGGTGACGCGCGAGCACAATCGCGGCGCGCGCGTGCGTCTCGTCTCGGACCAGGAAGCGCTCCAGATCGAGGAAGTCCGCGCCGCCCTCGAACGCCTGCTGGCGCGCCAGGCCGCCGCCAAGTCGACTGCGAGCGACATCCGGGAGCTGAGGCACGTGCTGGTCGACATGCGCAAGCGGTTGAGCAACGGAGACGCGATCGGCTACTCGGAGCTGAACCCAAAGTTCCATCAGCTGATCTGGGCCACCGCGCGCAACCCGACCGCGGGCCGGCTGGTCGGCACGCTCAAGTCGCAGAGCTTGCGGTTCCAGTACCAGACGATGCTGCGGCCAGGCAGGCCCCAACGTTCGCTGCGCGAGCACGAGCTGATCTTCAGCGCCATCGTCGCCCACGATCCGGAGGCCGCCGATGCGGCGATGCGGGACCACCTCGACGAGGTGATCGAGACATTGCGATGGGCGATCGGCCACAAGAGCGGGCCGCCGCAGTGGCTACCCGACTGAACGCTTCTCCAGGAGCTTGACCGAGGCGTAGAGAGTCCGGAGGTGCGGGACCGGGATGCCGAGCCGGTCGCCCAGCTCCACGACGGACCCGGTCAGCGCGTCGATCTCCATCGGCCGGCCCGCCTCGAGGTCCTGCAGCATCGAGGTCTTGTGGTCGCCCACGCGGGCGGCGCCTTTGATCCGCTGCTCGATGGACACCGAAACCTCGATCCCGAGGCGGCGCGCCACCGCATCGACCTCCTGCATGGCCGAGTGGACCACCTCCGCGACCAGCGGCGATTGCGCCATGTCGCCGAGGGTCGCGCGCGTGAGGGCGCTCAGCGGATTGAAGACGGCGTTGCCCAGCAGCTTCAGCCACAGCTCGGCGCGGATGTTCGGCTGGACCGGCGCCTTCAACCCCGCGCTCATGAGCGCCCGAGAGAGCTCGACGCAACGCGGGCTCTGGCTGCCGTCGAGCTCGCCGAGCGAGAATCGCTCGCCCTCGGCGTGGCGCACCACCCCAGGACTCACAAGGCTGGTGGCCGGGTAGACGATGCATCCGATAACCCGGTTGGGATCGATTACCCGCGCGACGACCCCGCCCGGGTCGACGGTCTCCAGGTGGATGCCGTCCAGCTCCCCTCCATGGCGCTGGAAGTACCACCACGGGATCCCGTTCTGGGCGCCGACGACCGCGGTGTCGTGGCCGAGATTGGCTGCCATTCGTTCCGCCACCGAGGGCAGGCTGTGCGCCTTGAGGGTGACAAAAACTGCATTCGCGTCCCGCATCGCCGCGAAGTCGTCGGTCGCCTCCACCGACACCGTCCAGTCACCGCCGCCCTCGATGACGCGAAGACCCGAATCATTCATCGCTTGCAGGTGAGGCCCGCGCGCGATGAGGACGACATTCGCGCCGGCGCGCGCCAGGCGCCCACCCAGGAAGCCGCCGATCGCGCCCGCGCCGAGGACAGCGATTCTCACGCTCGCGTCATCTGTTCGGCTACGAACCGGCGCTGGACCTTGCCCGTGGGCGTGCGCGGGATCGACTCCACGAAATGCAGCCGCTTGGGCACCTTGAAGTCCGCCAGCCGCTCGCGGGAGTAGGCGAGCAGCTCTTTCTCAGTCGCGGGCGCGGTCAGGACGACAGCCGCGGCCACCTCCTCCCCCCAGGTGGGATGCGGGACTCCGAAGGCGACCGCTTCCTTCACTGCCGGGTGGCTTTCGAGCACCTCGTCGATCTCGCGCGGCGCGATCTTTTCGCCGCCGCGATTGATGAGCTCTTTGATGCGGCTGATCAGGCGCAGGTAGCCGGCGGGGTCGAGTGTGCCCTGGTCGCCGGTACGAAACCACCCGTCCACAAACGCGTCGGCGTTGGCCTGCGGGTTGTTCTCGTACCCGTGCATCACATTGCGCCCGCGGATGACGACCTCGCCGGCAACGCCGGTCGGAAGGGACGCGCCATGGTCGTCGAAGATGGCGATCTCGACGCCGGTGCCGGGGCCTACGGACCCCGGGAACCGAGGAGCGGGCGGCAGCGGGTTCGACGACATCTGGTGGCTCGCCTCCGTCATGCCGTACGCCTCGAGGACCGGGACCCCAAAGCGCTGCTCCATCACGGCCATCTGGGCCGGCGACAACGCGGAACTGCACGAGCGCACAAACCGCAGGCGCTCCGTGCCGGCTGGTCGATCCTCGTGCAGCCGGGCCAGGACGAGCTGGTGCGGAGTCGGCGAGGCGGTGAACCAGGTCGGGCGAGTCGCTTGCATGAGCGGCCAGAAGCCCAGAGGGCTGAAGCGTTCGGGTACGACCACCGTGCCGCCCGAGCCGAACGTCGCCAGCGCTGAGGCGACCAGGCCGTGCACATGGAACAGAGGCATGATGCACAGGGACACGTCATCGGGGCGCAGCTCGTACGTGGTGATGATGTTCGCCACCGAGGCGATGAGGTTCTCGTTGAGCAAAGGGACCTTTTTCGGCCGGCTGGTCGTCCCACTCGTGTGCAACACGAGTCCGATGTCGCTGGACGTGGAGAGGTCCAGCGAATCGAGTCGCTTGCCGGCCCGGGCGCCATTGAGGTGCAGGCGGCCGTCGTCATCGAGGTTCGCTTCGATCACTGTTCCGCCCGCCGGCATCGCCCTTCGGGCCGCCTCCACCTCGCCCGGCGGAACGAGCAGGAATCGGGCGCCGACGTCCTCCAGGTAGAAGCGGAACTCGTCCTCTTTATATGCGGCGTTCAACGGGCACGGGGTCCCGACCATGGAGGCGGCGAGAAACAGGAGGATGGCCTCCGGACCGTTTGGGAACACCATGGCGACCCGCTCGCCCCTCCCGATGCCACGGGACGCGAGCGCGCCCGCGGCTTCGTCCGCCAGCTCGCGCAGGCGCCGATAGCTCAAGGAGACTCGGTTGGGTACGACGATCGCGGGGTGGTCGCGGGCGCCGTTCTCGAGCCACGCAAAAGGTGTCGATGGCGCCACGACTTTCAGTCTCGCACAGCCCCGTCTTGCGACACTGACTGCGGCGGACGGTACCGTTACCAGCACCGATGCCACCCACTGCACGCGAGCTGCTCGCTGAGGCCGCCGCCGCGGGCGAGGACCTCGAGACCGTCGCGAGAGCGGTCCTCGAGCGGCTCGCCCAGCTCACGGGCCTGAGCTCCACCTACCTCGCCGAGACAAGGCTCAAGGAAGACGAGCAGTTGATCCTCTTCTCCTACAACTCGAGCCAGATCTTCCACATCCCCGAGGGCGTAACCCTGCCGTGGTCCGAGGCAGTCTGCCGATTCGTCGTAGAAGGCGCTCCCAACTATTCGAAGAACGTGCCGAAGGCGTTTCCGAGGAGCAGCGTGGCCCGTCTGCTGGAGATCCGGACCTTTGTCTCGTACCCGGTATTCGCATCCGATGGCAAGTTCTTCGGCACCCTGTGCGGAGCGAGCAAGGGAGAGGTCGATATCGAGGACCAGATCCTCGACCTGATGCGCGAGTGCGCACGGCTTTTGGGCCAGCGTGTCCGGCGCTCACCGGCCGGCGGCACGCCACCTGGTCGCTGATCCTCGCGCGGACGTGGCCATCGTCGGGCTTGGCGCGATGGGCGCGCTTTCCGCGTGGCGGCTCGCCGCCCGCGGGGCCAGGGTGATTGGCTTCGAGCGATTCCGCCCCGGCCACGACCGCGGCTCAGCGCACGGCGACACCCGCATTTTCCGGACCGCTTACTTCGAAAGCCCGGAGTACGTTCCGCTGCTCCAGCGCGCCCACGGGCTCTGGCGGGACCTCGAGCACGAGAGTGGCGCCGAACTGCTCACGCTGACCGGCGGGCTCGCGATCGGGCCGCCGGATGGCGAGCTCGTGGCCGGCGTCCTCAACAGCGC
>DASWGF010000175.1:0-4097 GCA_036393875.1 Candidatus Dormiibacterota bacterium | reverse complement strand
CCGACCCATTCGCATTTAGACTCCCACGAAGGAGCGGCGGCTACGGGTCGTCGACCTCGAAGGTGGCGCACCCGCCCGGGTGCATTTACACTCGCGGAGTCCTGTTCCTACTGTGTGGAGGTATTGGGGGAATGAAAGGATCTGCAGCCGGACTGCGCCGGCTATGTATTGCGGCGATCGCGGCGGTCGGCTTGGCCCTTCTTCCGGCCACGGCGTCGGCCGGACCGATTAGCGTCAACACCACGGCGACTGACGCGTTCGGGCTGACGTTCAAGTACAAGATCGACGTGCCTGATCCCTGGAATGGGACCCTGGTCCTGTACAGCCACGGATACACGTTCGGTCCTAGCAACCCGGCCGCAGATGTCGGCGACGCAGCGACTGGATCCTGGCTGCTGAGCCATGGTTACGCGCTGGCCGGGTCCTCGTACTCGACCACCGGGTGGGCGCTTCAGCAGGCATTCGTGGACCAGAAACAGGTCCTCGATATATTCGACACCACCGTCGGCACCCCGAAGCGAACCATCGCTTGGGGACACTCGCTGGGCGGCATGATCACAGCCGGGCTCGTCCAGCTGTACCCCAATCGATTCACGGCCGCACTGCCCATGTGCGGAGTAGTAGCGGGCGGACCTGGAGTGTGGAACCAAGGTCTGGACTCGGAGTTTGCGCTGGCCGTCCTCCAGGCCCCCTTCAAGCTCGTGAACTTCACCAGCTTCGGTGACGCCGCTGCCAACTTTGGAAAGGCGTCCGCTGCGCTGACCGCTGCGCAGAAGACCCCCGAAGGCCGAGCGCGGATCGCGCTCTCGGCCGCGCTCGCGGACGTTCCCGGCTGGTTCGACCCTGCGAGCCCTGAGCCTGCGGCCGACGATTACGCAGCCCAAGAGGTGAACCAGCTCAACTGGGACACAAGTCCCGACTTCCTGTTCGCGTTCTTCGGCCGCCTGGAGCTCGAGGCACGAGCGGGCGGCAACTACTCCTGGAATACGGGCGTCGACTACCGTGTCCAGCTGTCCCACTCCATCGACCGGGCCGAGGTCAGCGCCCTCTACGCCGCGGCTGGGCTTGATCTGAACCAAGACCTCGATGCCCTCAATGCGGCTCCGCGGATCGCCGCCGACCCGGCGGCCGTCGCTTATGTCGCCAAGTACATCACCTACAACGGAAACCTGAACATGCCGGTGCTCACAATGCACACGAGCGGTGACGGCCTGGTCGAGGTGACGGATGAGAACGCATACGCGAGCGTGGTCAGGAGCGCCGGTGACAACAGCATGTTGCGCCAGGTCTTCGTGCACCGCGCGGGCCACTGCACCTTCACGCCAGCCGAGACGATCAGCGCGTTCCAGACTCTGGTCCACCGGATTGACACGGGGCGCTGGGAGGACAGCACCAACCCGGCGGCCATGAACGCACAGGCAGCAGCATCGGGCGCCCTCAACAGCCCTCCCGCGAGCTTCTTCAACTTCCAACCCGACCAGTTCCTGCGTCCGTTCGACGCGCGGAACCTCGCGGGCTAGTCAGCGGTTCAATGCGGTCCGGTCTCGGGGTGGGGCCGGGCCGCTCTCTTTTTATGTACCCGCGATCGGCAGCTCGACCTCAAACGTAGCTCCGCCGCCTTCGGTTTCACGCACCTTCACGTGCCCTCCGTGCGCCGTGACGACGGCGCTGACGATCGACAGCCCGAGGCCCGCGCCGCCACTGTCGCGGCTGCGGCTCGGGTCGGCGCGGTAGAAGGGCTCGAAGATCCGGTCGATGTCGTCGGCGGCCAGCCCCGGGCCGTGGTCGGCGACAGAAAGCCTGGCTACGCTGTCCTCGGTCGAGAGGCTGATGTCGATCGGCGTCTTCGGCGGTGTGTGCACAAGGGCGTTGCGGACGAGATTGCCCACCACCTGCCGGAGGCGTGTGTCGTCGCCGTTGACGACCACCCGCCCTGGCACGGTGAGATTGATGTCGCGCTGGGGCGCAACGGCGCGAGCGTCGGCCGCCGCATCGCCGGCGATGGCCTGCAGGTCCACCGGCTCATGATCAAGCGGCCGGCCCTGATCGACTCGCGCCAGCACCAGCATGTCGTCGACCAACCCGGTCATGCGGATCGCCTCCTCTTCGATCCGACGCCGGGCGAGCTCGGCGTCGGTCGGCGATTCGGCCGCACCCCGGCGCAGCATCTCCGAATAGCCCCGAATGGAGGTGAGCGGCGTCCGGAGCTCGTGTGAAGCATCGGCGACGAAACGGCGCAGGCGCCCGTTGGAAGCCGTGCGTTCGGCGAAGGCGGACTCGATCTGACTCAGCATCCCATTCAGGGCGAGGCCGAGCCTGCCGATCTCCGTCTTGCCGGTCGCGGGCTCGACGCGGCGGCTGAGGTCGCCGGCCGCGATCTCATTCGCGACCGTGCCCATCTTCTCGAGGGGGCGCAGGCTGATCCGGATGATGAGCAGCGCGAGAATCGCGGTCGCAACCACGACTCCGGCGCTGATCACCGCCTCCAGCTCGAGGAGCCGACTCAGCGTCGACAGCACGCCGGTCATAGGAATCGCGAGCACGACGTAGTTGCCGGAAAAGAAATCCTCTGGCCAGATGGCCGCCCTGTACTGACGCACGCCACCAGTCCCGGCCAGCGTGAGGAAGGCCGGGGCTTTCTCGGACGCGGCGGGCAGATGCTCCGGTAGGTCCGGCATGGCGCTCGATGCCGTCGAGCCTGGAACCTCAAGCCTTTTCGCAAGGAGGACCGCTCCCGAAGGTGAGAGCAGCTCGATCACGGTGCCTGCGGGCAGGCCTGACCCCGACGGTCCGGGGCCCTCGTTCGGACCGCCAAGGCCGCTGATCGCCGCGTTGTGGCCACTTTTGATCTGGTCGTCGAGCTGGCTGATCAGGGAGCTTTGGAGAGCGGCATACGTGGCGGTGTCCGCGATCAGGAGGCCCAGGACCACCAGCGAGATGACCCCGATCAGGAGCCGCCCGCGCAGCGATTGAGTCACGGTTTAAGTACGAGGGGCGCGGAGGACGTACCCGACGCCGCGCACCGTCTGAATCAACGGCGGCTTGAAGCGATCGACCTTTCGGCGCAGGTAGCTGATGTAAGTCTCCAGCACGCTGGCGTCGCCGCCGAAGTCGTAGTGCCATACGTGGTCGAGAATCTGGGTGCGGGTGAGCACGCGGCCGGAGTTGATGAGTAGGTAGCGGAGCAGGCGGTACTCGGTCGTGGTCAGGTCGATGACGTGGTGGCCACGGCGCACCTCGTGCGCTTCGTCGTCGAGCTCGAGGTCGGCCAGGTTGAGCTTCCCGCTCTCCGGTCCGCCGGCTCCATGTCGCCTGAGCACGACCCGCACTCTTGCCATCAGCTCCTCGATGCTGAAGGGCTTGGTGACGTAGTCGTCGCCACCGATGGTCAGGCCGTGCACCTTGTCCTCGGTGGCGTCCTTCGCGGTCAGGAAGATGATGGGCACCTTGTGGCCGCCGGCATTCAGGCGTTTGAGGACCTCCATGCCGTCGATGTCGGGGAGCATGACGTCGAGGATCACGAGGGCGGGTGAGAACTGGGTCACGGCGGTAAGGGCTGCCCGGCCGGTCGCGGCTGTCTGCACCGTGAAACCCTCGTAGCGCAGCGCCATCCCCAAGAGCTCGGTGATGTTCGGCTCATCGTCGACGACCAGGACGCGGGCCCCGTTCGGTGGCTGGACTTGCTGGCGACCCCCGTTTGTGCTCACGGTGCAATGCTGCCTGGGAATCCTGTGAGTTTGCTGAGAAATTACTAAGGCGCGCCTAAGAGTTCGATTGGCGCGACGGCGCGGGCCAGCCGGACACCCGATGCACGCCGCCGCCGCGATCGACCAGGCGGGCCTGCAGTCCGTTCGCCGCCAGCCACTCGACCGCCGACTCGCCCTTTACGATCGCGGCTGTCGCCGCGATGTTGGCGTCGACGCATGTGCCCGCGACGACGCTGGCCGTTCGCCATCGTCCGGCGGCCGGCAAGCCGGTGGCCGGGTCGATGATGTGATGGAGAACGACGCCGCCACGAGTCCACCGGCGCACCGTCGTGCTCGAGGTGGCGATCCCTCCGGATTGGATGGTGATGGTTTCCTCGTCATCGTCGATGG
>DASWGF010000174.1:0-8281 GCA_036393875.1 Candidatus Dormiibacterota bacterium | reverse complement strand
CGCGAGATGATCGTGACCGCCCACAGGATCGGGCCGAGGAAGCTCGCCAGCCTGTCGACCGGGCCGGCTGTGGCCAGCGCCACGCGCTCCGCGTAGCGGATCGCAAGGGTCTTCGGCGTGACCTCGGCTGCGATCAACAGGATGACTGACAGAACGAAGGACACCACCAGGGCGAGCCACAACCGCCACACGCCAGGCACACCCCAGGCCGTGAACAGCGCATCGGTGAGCAGCGTGGTCGAGGTCGAGGCGACGATGAGGGCCAGGGTGTTCGTGAAGAGGACGGTGGAGAGGTAGCGGTTCGGGTCAGATCGCAGCTTCTGCAGGATGGCCGCGGACTTGCTTCCCTGCTCGGCCAGGAAGCGGACTCGCAACCGTCCGACCGAGGTGAGCGCGGTCTCGGTGCCGGCAGCCAGCGCGGCCGCCACGAAACAGACGACCAAGACGATGACTTCGACCCATTCCTGCGCGTTCATGAGGAAGGACTAACTGAAGAGCTCGCTGACGCTCCGGTTCTCATGTACCCGGATGATCGCCTCGGCGAGCAAAGGCGCAACCGACAGGACCGTGACCAGCTCGGGGTCGAACTTCTCAGGGGCGATCGGCACCGAGTCCGTGACGATGACCTGTTCTACATTCGCCCTCTTGAGACGCTCCACGGCATCCCCCGTCAGGACCGGGTGGGTGGCCGCGATCAGCACCCGCCGGGCACCCTGCTTGTGCAGCGCCTGCGCCAGCTTCGAAATGGTGCCGCCGGTGGTGATGATGTCCTCGACCACCACGCAGTCACGGCCTTTCACGTCACCGGAAACGGCGATCACCTCCACCTCGTCATCGCTCGAGCGCCGCTTGTAGCCGAAGGCGATGGGCGCCTGGAGCTGGTTGGCGACCGCCTCGGCTCGGCGTCCTCCACCCGCATCGGGGGCGACGACCGTGAGGTGCTGCAGGTTCAGAGTGAGGAGGTATTCGGCGATGATCCGATGCGGCGAGAGGTGGTCGGTCGGCACGTCGAAGAAGCCTTCGATGGCCTCGGCGTGGAGGTCGAGCAGCAGTAGCCGGTCGGCGCCGGCGAGCGTGATGAAGTTGGCGACCAGCTTGGCGGATATCGGTTCGCGGGGCTGGGTCTTGCGCTCCTTGCGCGCGTAGCCGTAGTAGGGGACGACGGCCGTCACCCTTCCGGCTGAGGCGCGGCGCAGCGCGTCCAGGATGATGAACAGCTCCATCAGGTGCTCGTTCACGGGCGGCGAGGTGGGCTGGATCACGAACACGTCGTGACCGCGCATCGAGTCTTCGATCTTGACGTTGATCTCGCCGTCGGGGAAACGGCGCAGGCGGGGGTCGGTGAGCGGGACGTCGAGCTTGGTCGAGATCAGCTGCGCCAGCCCAGGGTTGGCGCTGCCCGCGATCAGCTTGAGGGCGCCCCACGGTGAGGCCTCCTCGCCGGTGAACTCGACTGCGGTGGTCAATCTGCCGATCACTCGATCATCCTTTCTGCTTCACGCCCGTCTCCCCGACCCTCTCCCCTGCGGGGAGAGGGGGGATTCTTTCTGACCACCCTAGCTGGAACGCCGACCGCTGTCGCGCCGTCGGGGACGTCCTTGGTGACGACCGAGCCGGCCCCGGTGCGCGCCCCTCGACCAAGTTTGACGGGAGCGACCAGCATCGTGTCCACTCCGACAAACGCACCGTCACCGATCTCAGTGCGGTTCTTGTGGACGCCGTCGAAGTTGGCCGTGATCGTGCCCGCGCCGATGTTGGCATCCTCGCCGAGGTCGGTGTCTCCGAGGTATGAGACGTGAGGCACCTTGCTGTTTTTTCCGACCTTTGTCCTCACAAGCTCCGCGAAGCTGCCTATGTGGACGTCTTCGGCGAGCTCCGTGCCGGGCCGGATCTTCACGAAGGGACCGCAATCCGAGCGATCGCCGATCCTCGCGTCCTCTATATGGGCGTGTGGGCCGATGCGGCAGTCGCGTCCGATCTTCGTGTCGCCCTTGATGACCGAGAAAGGTTCAATGGTCGTGTCCTGGCCGACGGTGACGTTTGCGTCGATAAATGTGGAATCGGGATCGACGATGGTGACGCCCTCCTCCATCAGCTGATCCAGGATTCGCCTTCGCAGGATGCCAGTCGCCGTGGCCAGTCGGACGCGGTCTTTGATGCCCATCGCCTCGTTGGGATCCGCGAGCCGGACGACGTTGACCGGCTGCAGGTGAAGAAAGACGTCGGTGAGGTAGTACTCGCCCGCATTGTTGTCGTTGGCGATTTGCGCGAGCGCGTCTTGAAGACGACCGCCGTCGAAGCAGTAGACGCCGACGTTGAACTCGTGAACGGTGTTTCGCAGCTCGTCGCTGGCGTCCTTGCGTTCGACGATCTTCTCGAAGTCTCCGTTTTCGGCTCGCACGATGCGGCCGTCATCGCGCCTCGGGTCTTCGACGCTGGCGAGGGTGGCCGGTCGCTTGGCCTCGCGATGCGAGTCGACGACCCGCCTGATGGTGCCGGCGGTCAGCAGGGGTGAATCGCCGTTGACGACGAGCACGTCACCCTTGAGGCCTTCAACCTGCTGGAGAGCGTGGGCGGTGCCGCGTGGGTCCCGCTGGAAGACGACCTCGGTTTTCCCGTCCAGGTGCGCGGCTACTTCGGCGTGATGGGGGTTGACGACCACCTTGATATCGCGCGCGCCGGCTTCCTTGACCGCGTCGATGACCCAATCGATCATCGGGCGGCCACACAGCACATGCAGAACTTTCGGAGTTCGCGACCGCATGCGGGTGCCGTGACCGGCGGCCAGAATGACGGCCGTTAGCGATGAGCTCAAATTTTCGCCCTTCCGGGCTGCCCGAAATTATACGGTCGGGTAGCAATGAGCCTGCCATGCGGCTCGTTAGGCTTCCATGAGTGGCGCGCCTCGAGATCCGACGCAGATTCGTGGCATCGGCGGCCGGAGCCAAGGAAAGGGTGGCGCAATGAGGAGCGCATCTTTGATGCGTGACGACATTGCGCCGGGCCCCTTGACGCAGGCTTCAGGGCCGCAGGCCCCCGGCCGCCTAGGACACGAAGATGCGAGGAGCTTCGGGGGCGCGCCACTCTAATGCAAAGGCTGAACGGCCTCGCGGCCTTGGCCGTATTCGTGACCGCCTGTGGCTCGGCCTCCCCCACGGCCGCCATTTCGCCCTCGCCCACTCCCAGGCCGACGATCGCGACCCCCACGGCCAGCCCCTCTCCTCGTCCAAGTACAGCCCCCCAGCCCACGCCGCCCCCGCAGGTCACCTGCCACAACGGCGCGAGTACGGGGCCGATGCTGCTGATGAGCGCAACCTGGACGGCCATCCAGCTGCTTTATGACGTGACGGATCCGGTCCGTCCGCGACTCCTCTGCAAGATCAGCAACACCTCGACGCACCTTTTCACCCAGGACACGTTCGAGTACCTGAAGCCGGTGTCGGCGACCGAAACGGACGTGATGCTGCACTCACTTGGGAGCGGCAACGAGAGCCATGCCGGCAAATTCCCGTTCAGTGTGTCGTCTGGCTCGTGGCTGGCGGACCAGACCGTGATGGCCTACACCATGCCGCTGGCCCCTGACAACGCCAACTACCCCAACGGCGGCACGCAGGTCTGGCTGTACGCGCAGCGAAGTACGGCGCTCCTCTTCACCTATCGAATCGGGATCGGCGACTGCATCTGCCGCTTCGGCCTGCCGCCGCAGGTCCTGGCGGTGTCGCCCGACGGCCAGTACGTGGTCGCGGGCTGGATTGCCGGCAAAGGCTCGGAGGGGCTCGCCGTCTATCGCGTTTCCGACCGCTCCAAGGTGACCTCGTTTGACACGAGCGTCATGGGGGCCCTTTGGGACCGAAGCGGCCACCGCTTGTTTCTCACCAGCTTCGCGCCGACCCCTGAGCAATCGTGGACGCCTGAAGCAGGAGTCTCCAGCCTGACGGGGGCCGCCGCCTGGTCCTACGCGGCAGGGCTGTCCCCGGACGGGAGCCAGGTTGCCTACACGGCGTACGTCGACCCGAACAACCAGGTCGACCCCCGCATCTACGGCTACGACGTCAAGGCCGGGACCACGCGAATGCTGGTCGACCAGCTTCGAACCCAGGCCATCTTTGCGAAGGATGGTTGGGTCTGGTCGCTCGACGAGCGGGTCTGCTTGCCTGCCGATCAGTGCCCGGGGGCGACCATGCCCAGCGGCAGGGTCTACGCGATCGACCTGTCCACCGGTGTGAACACTGAGATCAGCTGGGGCTACGGCGACGATCCTCATGGGCAGGGCGGCATCTATGGCTGGGGCGTGTTCGCGCCTGGGGAGTTCTGGCCGGCGACCTGATCGCGTGAGCGGCCCGCGGGTGGGGAATACTGTGTTGCTGTGAGCGAGATCGCGGCGGTGAACCTGGAGGGCATCGTGCCTTCGCACCTGCCGGTGCTGCCGCTCAAGTCCACGGTCGTGTTCCCGCGGATCTTCATCCCTTTGTCCGTGGGGCGGCGCAAGTCGCTGCAGCTGCTCGATGACCTTCCCGGCGCGGAGCGCCATATCGCAGTGGCCACCCAGCTCGACGAAACGGCCGAGGAGGTTGGATTCAAGGATCTCCATCACGTCGGCGCGATGGTGCGGGTGCAGCACATGCTGAAGCTGCCCGACGGAACCATCCAGCTGGCTGTGCTAGGGCTGCGCCGGATCAAGCTCATCTCGGCGACGTCTGAGGAGCCTTACCTCAACTGCCGTGTGGAGATGCTGCCCGAGACGCCCGATTCGCTTTCGCCGATCGAGCGCGAGGCTCTACTGCGGCGCGCGATCTCGTCGTTCCAGCAGCTCGTCACCCTGGCGCCACATCTTCCCGCGGAGCTGGCGAGCGCCGCCGGCGCGATCGACGACCCGCTGCACCTCGCGTACTACATCGCCAACCACATCCGCCTCACGACCGAGCAGCGGCAGGAGATCCTCGAGATGGACTCGGCCAAGCAGAAGCTCGAGCGCCTGCTCGGCTATCTCGCGCACGAGCTCGAGGTGCTGGAGCTGGGACGAAAGATCCAGTCGCAGGCCGAGGAACAGATGGGCAAGGCGCAGCGCGAGTACTTCCTGCGCGAGCAGCTGAAGGCGATCCAGCGCGAGCTGGGCGAGCTGGACAGCGAGCATGGGGAGCTCTCCGAGCTGCGCGAGCGGATCGAGAAGGCAGGACTCACGCCCGAAGCGAAACGCGAGGCCGACCGTGAGCTCGCGCGGCTGGAGCGGATTCCATCGGCCTCACCCGAGTCGTCGGTGATCCGCACCTACCTCGAGCTGATCGTCTCCCTGCCGTGGAACACCTCGACGGGCGGCGAGGTGGACGTCGCCAAGGCGCGCGAGATCCTCGACGCCGATCACTACGACCTGGACAAGGTGAAGCAGCGCATCGTCGAGCACCTCGCGGTGCGGCGGCTGAAGCAAGTGCGGGGGCTGACCGAGCGCGGCCGCGAACCGATCCTGTGCTTCGTCGGTCCGCCCGGAGTCGGCAAGACCTCTTTAGGCCACTCTATCGCGCGCGCCATGGGCCGCAAGTTCGCACGCGCTTCCCTGGGTGGGGTGCACGACGAGGCTGAGATTCGTGGACACCGGCGCACGTACATCGGCGCGATGCCCGGACGCATCTTGCAGGCGATCCGGCGTGCAGAGTCGAACGATCCGGTGTTCATGCTGGACGAGGTCGACAAGATCGGCTCGGACTGGCGGGGCGATCCGTCGTCCGCTTTGCTCGAGGTGCTCGACCCCGAGCAAAACAAGGATTTTCGCGACAACTATCTCGACGTCCCCTTCGATCTGTCGAAGGTCATGTTCATCACGACTGCGAACTCACTGGAGACCATTCCTGCCGCGCTGCGCGACCGGATGGAGGTTCTGAACCTCTCCGGCTACACGGAGGACGAGAAAGTCCAGATCGCGGAGCGGTTCCTGGTGCCGAAGCAGCTCGCCGCGCACGGATTGCGTATTGGTGAGGTCGGAATGGCTGAGGAGGCCATCCGGTTGATCATCCGGCAGTACACACGCGAGGCCGGCGTGCGCAACCTCGAGCGCGAAATCGCATCGGTGATGCGACGCGCGGTGGCGGAGATCGCAGTCGGCAAGCGGCCGCGAAAGGCGGTGGATGTGAAACGGGTGCGCGCCGCCCTGGGCAAGCGCCGGTTCCATGACGATGTCCGTGAGCGCATCGACCGTCCCGGGGTGGCCACGGGACTCGTGTGGACGCCCACCGGTGGCGAGATCGTGTTTGTGGAGGCAGCCTTGACCCCAGGCAAAGGCGAGCTGCGCCTGACCGGCCAGCTCGGGGACGTGATGAAGGAGTCGGCCTCGGCGGCGCTGTCGTATCTGAAAGACCGCGCGGGGGTTCTGGGCATCGATCCTTCGCTGTTCGAGAAGAACGACATCCACGTGCACGTGCCCGCGGGTGCGCAGCCGAAGGAGGGCCCGTCCGCCGGCGTGACAGTGCTGACAGCGATGGCCTCGATCCTGACCGGCCGTCCCGCTCGCGATGACGTGGCGATGACAGGCGAGATCACCTTGCGGGGCAAGGTGCTGCCCATCGGTGGGGTGAAGGAGAAGGTGTTGGGCGCGCATAGGGCGGGTATCCGGCGGGTGCTGCTGCCGGCGCACAACGAGGCGGACCTCGACGACATTCCTGGTGATTTGCGCAAGGAGATGCAGCTGGTGCTGGTCGAATCGATCGACCAGGTGCTGCGGGAGGCTCTGACGCCGGCGCGGGGTGGGGCGGCTAAGCCGGTGACCGTGAAGACTGCGTCAGAGCCGGCCGCGACAAACAGATCGAACGGGGCGGGTAGGTCGAACGGGCGGAGCAAGGCGGGCGTACGGCCGGCCTTACGGACGACGCGTCGCACAGTGAGGACGCCCAAGCGGCGGTAAAGGGGAGATGCCCCTCCCCACCCGGCGCGCTGCGCGCGCCGACCTCCCAACTGCGTGGGGAGGCGAAATTGGCGCCGACTCCCCACCCGGCGCGCTCGCTTCGCGAGCTGGCCGGACCTCCCCGCGTGGCGGGGAGGCGAGATTGCCTACCCACCCGGCGCCGACCTCCCCACTGTGTGGGGAGGCGAAATTGGCGCCGACTCCCCACCCGGCCCGCTCGCTTCGCGAGCTGGCCGACCTCCCCACTTCGTGGGGAGGCGACCTATCGCGGGGCTCGGGCGAGGATTTGTTCGTGCGCGGCGATTTCGGCGGCATCGTCCAACGGGGCGAGGTCCTTGATGCCGCGACGCTCGAGCGCACTCCTGATCAGGTGGTCGGCGAGATGAGGGTTCTTGGGCAGCAGCGAACCGTGGAGGTACGTGCCGAGGATGGCTCCCTGCAGGCAGCCTTCGGTGTGATCCTCACCGTTATTGCCGAAGCCCATGCGCACGCGACCGAGAGGCCGGGCTTTCGGCCCCAGGTACGTGCGACCGCTGTGATTCTCGAAGCCGACGAGGGTCTGTGGGTGGAGGTCGGCCATGTCGGTGTCGACGACCACATCGCCGATGAATCTGCGCTGGCCGGCCTCGGTGCGAACGTCGATGAGGCCGATGCCGGGGAAGCGCTCGCCGTCGGCGGTCAGGTAGTAGTGGCCGAGGAGTTGGTAGCCGCCACACACGGCCAGCACGCCGGCGCCGCCTGCTACCGCGCGCTCGAGCGGGGGTTGCTTGGACTCGATGAGGTCTTCGTATACCAGCGCTTGCTCGCGATCCTGGCCGCCGCCGAAAAAGAAGACATCGACGTCCTCCATGCCCTTGGTGGTGCCGCGCCCCAGCTCGATCAGCCGGGCGTCGAAGTCGCGCCATTCGGCTCGCTTGAGCAGCGTGAGGATGTTGCCGCGATCCCCGTAGATGTTCATGAGGTCGGGGTACAGCCAACCGACTGTGAACGTTCTCCTGGCCATCGCTACTAAGTCTCCCAGTAGGGCTTGGCCCAGCCGCGCCGGACAAGCTCGGCGCGCAGATCGAGCATCGCCGTGTACGTGCAGAGCAGATGCGCGGTCTCGCCTTCCGGAGTGGCTGCGATGAGCGCGTCGAGGGCCCGCGCGGGATCGGGCTCGGGCGGCGCCGCTGGCACGCCGGCGTACTTGAGGCGGACGGCGACGTCGTAGGCTCGGTTGCCTGCGGGCACCACCACGTGCGCGCGGCGGCGGAGGCGCTCGAAGTCGACATCCCAGATCCATGAGACGTCGGTGCCGTCGGCCTTCTTGTCGTTCAGGCCGATCAGGAAGTTCTGGCCGCCGGCGAGGTCAACCGCGGTCCTCAGGGTCTCGTTGAATCCGGCCGGGTT
>DASWGF010000173.1:0-3894 GCA_036393875.1 Candidatus Dormiibacterota bacterium | reverse complement strand
GGCGAACTCGAAGAGGATCGCGTTGGCGAGGGTCGCGCCTCTGCGAAAGAGGCCGCGCGAGATGGCGACCGCCGCGTAGGAGCAGCTCGAGCTGGCGGCGCCGAAGAGCGTCGCGAAGGTGACGCCGCGGAGGTCGTCCTTCCCGAGAGTGCGAACGATGGCCTCCTTGGAGACGACGGTCTGGACGACAGCCGAGATGATGAACCCGAGCGCAAGCGGCCAGAGGACCTCCCAGAACATGAAGAAGGCCATCTGCAGCGCCTGCCCAATCGCGCTGAGCACGAACACGACGGCTACGCCTTCACGAGCCGCTGGACTGCGCTGTTGAGCTCCGCCACCTTGGCGTCGCCGTCGCCGGCGCGGATGGCCTCAGCGACGCAATGCTTCGTGTGGTCAGCGAGGAGAAGGAGGGCGACGCTTTCGAGCGCGGCCTTGACGGCGCTGACCTGCGTCAGGACGTCGATGCAATAGCGGTCATCGTCGACCATCTTCTGCAGGCCCCTGACCTGACCCTCGATCCGTTGCAGCCGGTGCTGGACAGTGGGCTTGTGAGTGGAGTAGCCTGGCATTGCCATCACTATACCCCCTAGGGGTATTGTGCTGAGCGTCCGCGGGGCCTCGAGGCGCGGTTGCACCTACCATCACACTCCAACAACGAGAGTCGGATAGGAGGGTGCCGTCATGTCCCAACCGCGGTCTCTGGCTCCACTACTTGTAACCACGACGGAGCGTCCTGCCGGCTACGAGGTGAAGCAGGGCTCTCGGGCAGGTTTTCGGAGTTGTGGTCCGCAGCCGAGGCCTGGGCGGCAACATCCTGGCCAGCTTGAGATCCCTTGCCGGCGGTGAGATCGTGGAGTACACGCGCCTCGTAGAAGACACACGCCGCCACGCTATCGATCGCATGGTCGAGAACGCTCGGGCGATGGGTGGCAACGCTGTGGTCATGATGCGGTTCGACTCGTCCGAGATGGGCCAGACCATGACGGAAGTGGTTGCGTATGGGACTGCAGCCATCATCGAGAAAAGTTCCACGTGACCGAGCAACTTGTAATCGGTCTAGGGGTAATCATCTTTGCGGTCCTCGGCTACTTCGTCTGGGACCGACGCTACCGGGGCGCGAGCCAGGGCACTTTCAAGGCGACCGACGAGGTTTTCAAAGATCCCACCACTGGCAAGTGGACGCGCGTCTACGAGGACCCCTCAACCGGCCAGCGGCAATACAGGGATGAGCCCTGACCGTAGGTTAACCTCGGGGGGTTGAGCCGTTTCGCCCTGCGCGTGGCCGTGTTCGCAATCGCTGGATGGCTGGTCGGTGCGTGCGGAGCGGCGGCGCCGCCGACACCGTCGCCTTCACCTTCGACCGCGCAGGCCAGCGTCCCCGCAACACCGTCAGCTGCCCCGACGCCAACCCCGGCGCCCGACCTTTTATTGGCCGACTCGCGATACGGCAAGATCCTGTTCGACGGCTCGGGCCGTACCCTCTACTTGTTCACGGCGGACGGCGGCGCAGTGCCGCGCTGTTACAACGCCTGCGCAACCGCCTGGCCACCGTTTGTGCTCACACACCCACCAACCGCCGGACCGGGCTTGGAGCAGTCGAAGGTCGCAACAGCGACTCGCACAGACGGTGCGATCCAGGTGACCTACAACGGTCACCCTCTTTACTACTACGCCGGCGACCACGCCCCCGGCGAGATCAAGTGCCAGGCGGTGGTCGAGTTTGGCGGGGGATGGTATGTCGTGGATGGTCAGGGCAACCAGATCACGCGCCCTTGATCAGCCGGCGGATTTCTATTCCTTTGTGATGGGGCGCAACCGGAGAACTTTGTGCACGCCTGCCACGGCGCTCCCAAGACGCACCATCGGCGGCACCAACTTGCTGTCGACATCAGCGACGTTGACAACCGTGGCCTCGACTAGGTGGTAGTCGGTACCGCGATAGCGGAGCTCGGCGTCCCCTGCCGCGAGGACGTTGCGAGCCCAACCCGAGCTCTCTCCGAACGCCAGCCCGAGCCAGAAATAGCCCCCGCGGGGGAAGGCCGTGACCGGCGTCGCATATACCCGGCCAGACTTATGGCCGCGATGGTGCAGTAGTGAGAACAGCGGGAACCAGCCGCCCGCGATCCGCAGGATGAACGGGTTCAACCGGTGGGTCAGCGGCCGCACGACGCGGTCAACGAACCCCGGTACATCGGCTGGTCTTGACTCTTGGAGACCCTTGTTCATGTTTGCACTCCTTTTACAGGTAGGAACCCACCACTCAGGGAGTATATTTCATCAAGTGATTGATTGAGCAGCAAGACAGCGATTAAACGGGGGCGACCGAAGGCCACGCCCGACGCCGAGCCGCGGCGCGAGGCCCTGGTTCTCGCCGCCTACAGGCGGCTGGCCGAGGCCGGCTTCGAGGGCCTACGAACGAGGGATGTCGCCGCCGAGGTGGGGGTGAACATCGCCACCCTCCACTACTACTTTCCGAGCAAGGAGGCCTTGATCAAGGGGGTCGTCGGCCATGCCATGGGGCGATTCCGGACGGCCTTCGCCCCAGGTTCGAGGCCGGGCGAGCAGCTGGCCGCCCAATTCCAGGGGATTCGTCGATTGGCCAAGGAGGAGCCGGAGCTGTTCCTGGTGATGGGCGAGCTCGCTCTGCGCTCTGGCCGAGATCCGGCCATCGCTGCCATCTTCCAGGAGACGATCGGGGCCTGGCACAGCACGCTTCGAACCTTGGTCGGACACGCTCAGAGAGAGGGCTTCGTCGACAAGCGGCTCGATCCTGACACGGTTGCCTCGTTGGTGATCGCGACGTTGAACGGGCTTTTCATGCTCCCCATCGCCAACACCACGTCGAAGCGGGTGGATAGTGCGCTTCGGCAGCTCGAGAGCTTCCTGGGGCTCAAACAACACGAAGCCCCGGGATAAATCCGGCCGAAGTCCGAGCATGATTGCGACGCATGCTTGGATAAACTGCGCGGGTTCCTGCGGCGGTAATTTGGGAGCTGAGCCATGAGCTGGCACGTGGAGGGCACGTACTTCGAGAACTGCAACTGCGATTTCGAATGTCCCTGCACGGTCACCCCAGGCCAGCCCGCTACCGGCGACCGATGCACCTTCCTCGTCGCGTTCAACATTCAGCGCGGAGAGATCGAGGGTGTCGATGTGGGCGGACATGCTGTTGCGTGGCTGGCCGAAACGCCAAAGCAAATGGGCGACGGAAACTGGCGAGTCGGTTGGATCATCGATGACCAGGCGTCGAAGGAGCAGTTCGACAAGCTGTCCGCACTGTTCACTGGAGAGTTGGGTGGCCCAATGGCTGACCTGGTGCCGGCGTTTGGAGCGATCCTTGGCATCGAGCAGCAGCCGATTGAATACGGCGATGACGGGCTGAGACACCACGCGAACATTGGCGGCGGTATCGCGGTGGAGATTCAAGATTTCGTGGTCGAAGGCATGCAGGAACCGGTGAGGGTGTCCGGTCTCCCACATCCCGTGAGCAGCACACTCACGATGGCGAAGCCGACTTCGTCGCGGATCAGAGCCTTTGGCCTCGAGTTCCACAACGAAGGCAAGAGCGCTTTCTCGGCTCCCTTCCGTTGGTCCGGCTAGAGGCGATCCTCGTCTGGCCAGGGTTGCTGCAGGCGTATGGCGCGGCCCAAGTCGTCCTTGAGGATGACCTGAAAAATCGATCTTACGGCTGACGACGTGGGGACCTGCGAAACCTAGCTTGATCGTCATGGAAAACATGACAGTCGTCGAGACCAGCGGACTCACCAAGCGTTACGGAAACGGAGTCCTCGCCGTCGACTCCGTGGAGATGAGCGTGCGGCGTGGGGAGGTGTATGGCTTCCTCGGCCCCAACGGCGCCGGGAAGACCACGACCCTGCGCATGCTCGTGGGCCT
>DASWGF010000172.1:0-3570 GCA_036393875.1 Candidatus Dormiibacterota bacterium | reverse complement strand
CCGCCCAGCCTGCAGCTCGAGCTTGAGCACGGCACGAACCTTCTTCTTGGACACTAATGAACCTTTTCGACCTGCAGCAGGTCGAGCTCGACGGGCGTCTCACGGCCGAACATGTTGACCAGCACCTTGAGCTTGCCCTTCTCGGGGTTGATCTCGTCGACCTTGCCGTGGAAGTCGGTGAACGGCCCGTCGACCACGCGCACGGACTCGCCGACCTGGAACTCGACCCGGATCTTCGGCGCTTCCTGCTTCATCTGCTTCTGGATGGCCCGAACCTCTTTCTCCTGAAGCGGGACCGGGCTGTTGGCGGAGCCGACGAAGCTCGTCACGCCCGGGGTGTTGCGAACCACGAACCACGAGTCGTTCGACATCACCATCCGGACCAGGATGTATCCGGGGAAGATGCGCTTCTGGACGTGGCGGCGCTTGCCGTCCTTGATCTCGATCTCGTCTTCCATCGGGACGAGCACCTGGAGGATCTTGTCCTGCATGTCCATGGACTCGATTCTCTTCTCGAGGTTCTTCTTGACCTTCTCCTCGTGTCCCGAGTAGGCGTGGACCACGTACCACTGCGCGTCCTGGTCGGGCGCGGGCGTCGGCGCGGGTGACGCGGCCATCAGTGCGCGACTCCGTTGTAGATCACGCGGCGCGCGACCTCGCCGAGCAGGTAGTCGGTGCCGCCGATGAAGACGCCCAGCACTATGACCGTGAAGATCACCACCAGCGTGTAGCGATAAAGCTCGCCCCACGTCGGCCAGACGACCTTGCGGAGCTCATCGAACACCTCACGCAGGAATTGGCCGATGCCACCTTCGGCGGTCGGTTCGGAGCGCTTTCGAGCGGTGACTGCCATGTCTGCTACTTGGTCTCCTTGTGCGGCGTGTGCTTCCGGCACCACCGGCAGTATTTGCTGAGCTCCATGCGGTCTGGGTCGTTCTTCTTGTTCTTCACGGTGGTGTAATTGCGGCGCTTACAGACGCCGCAAGCGAGGCTGATGATGTCTTCCATAGTCAATATTCCTGGGCTGAGAAAGAAAAAAGCCTAGGTTACCTAGGCGCTGTCAATAGTATACGAACAGGACGGGGGCCCGGACCTGGGTGGGCCCACACCTATCATTTTCGGCCATGAACCCGACCGTGGTCGTCCTCCATGGCGACCAGACCGGCGAAGAGCTCCTGCAGGAGGCGGTCCGGCTGCTGGAGCAGGACGTGATCGGCTTCAAGGTCGACCGGCGTGACTTCGACCTCTCGCTGGAGCGGCGCCGGCAGACCCGCAACCAGGTCGTCCTGGATGCCGCCGCCGCCCTCCGGGAGTGTGGCTATGGCCTGAAGGCGGCGACGATCACGCCCGAGGGCTCCGGCGACGTCGGCAGCCCGAACGCCATCCTGCGCAAGCAGATCGACGGCCGGGTGATCGTCCGCACCGGGCGGCGGATTCCGGGCGTGAGGCCGCTGGCCGGGGTCCACGCCCCGATCTCGGTCATCCGCATGGCGGTGGACGACGCCTACGGCGCCAAGGAGTGGCGCGAGGGTCACGACCTGGACGAATGGGCCTACCGCACGGAGAAGATCAGCCGGCGCACGTCCAGGATCGTCGCCGAGTACGCCTTCACCCACGCCAGGCGGATTGAGGCCAAGGTGTTCGGGGGCCCGAAATTCACGGTCAGCCCCGTGTACGAGGGCATGTTCAAGGAAGAGCTCGACGCCGCGGCGCAGCGCCACCCAGACGTGCGCTACGACCCGCAGCTGATAGACGCCACCTACGCCCTCCTGCTGACCACGACAGGCGAATCGCTCGTCATCCCCGCCCTCAACCGAGACGGCGACACGCTGTCCGACCTGGTGATGCAGATGTTCGGCACGATCGCCGGCGCGGAGTCGGTGCTGCTCGCCTTCGACGACGGCGGCAACGTCGCGGTCGCCATGACCGAGGCCCCGCATGGGACCGCCCCGTCGCTCGAGGGCAAGAACGTCGCCAACCCGATGGCCATGATCTTGGCGGTGGCCTCCCTGCTCGGCTACATGAAGGGCGACCAGGCACGCCAGGCGTCTCGATCGATCTATGAGGCGGCTCTGGAGACGGTTTCCGACGGCATCAGGACGGCCGACCTGGGCGGGCAGGCCTCCACCACCGAGTTCGCCGACGAGGTCATTCGCCGGGTGCGTACCAAGATCGACGTCTGGAGCGCGTTAGCAGACGTAGAGAGGTAGGTTCCCTCCCCGTCCGGGGGAGGGTCAGGGAGAGTGCTATGAGCTCGCAGATTCGGTACTTGGCGTTGGGCGACTCCTATACGATCGGCACCGGCGCGTCGGACGAGTCGCATAACTTCCCGTCGATCGTGTCCGGCCTGCTGTCAAAAGCCACGGGCGTGAGGGTCGACGTGACCAATCCGGCCGTCAACGGATTCACCACCCTCGATCTCATCGCCAAGGAGCTGGCTCTCATCGACCGCATCAAGCCGGATCTGGTGACGGTTTTGATCGGCGTCAACGACCTGGTTCAGAACCGGTCGGTCGACGAGTACAAGGCCTCCCTGGTGACGATCTACGATCGCATCCGCGGGCTCGCGCTCGAAGACGGGCGCGTGGCCGCCATCGCGATTCCCAACTGGTCAGTCGCGCCGGCCGCTCAGCAGTTCGGCGAACCCCAGTTCATCAAGGCCGTGACCACCGCTTTCAACGCCGCGGCCAAGAGAGAAGCGCTCGAGCGCGGCTTCACGTGGGTCGACGTCACGTGGGTCAGCACCTACCGCTTGGGTTCTCCCGGCTGGATCGCGACCGACCAGCTCCACCCCGGCGACTCCCAGTACGCGGCCTGGGCCGAGGTGATCTGGGACAACGTCCGAGATTCCTGGGCGAGGGCGGCTAAACAGTTATCCGCTTGAAGGACTCTGCGTAGCGGTAGCCGGCCTTCTTCCCCACCTCTCGGTGCCGCTTGCGCATGAACTTTTCGAAGTCCCATTCGCGGCCGGGCTTGGCGACCTGGCTCTTGTGCTTCTTCAGCGCCTCGATCTTGAGGTCGAGCGTAGGAGTGATGTCGACCAGGTAGTCGCCTGAGGTCCAGAACGGAATCCAGACCTCCTTGACAATATGCGGCTCGTAGCCCTCCTTGAGGAGGCTCCGGAAAGCGCGCGGGTTGCGCGAGTCGGGATAGACCGCGGCCATCGTCGCCTCGCCAACCGCAAGGTGGTCGGGGTGAGAACCGCCCATCGGCATGTCGATGGCCCGGCCCGGTAGGTGGGTGATCACGAGGTCGGGCTTGTGCTTGCGGATCATGCGCACGATGTCGTGGCGGAGCTTCAGGTCCGGCGCGAGGTGGCCGTCCTTGTAACCCAGGAACTCCACCTTCTTGACTCCGAGGACTTTCGCCGCGGCGCGTTGCTCCTTCTGCCGGATCGCGGCGAGCTCGGAATCCTTCTGCTTCGGATCCTCGCCGCCCTGCGAGCCGTCGGTGACGATCACATAGGTGACCTTCGCCCCGCCCTTGGCCATCTTCGCCACCGAGCCCCCCGCGCTGAACTCCGGGTCGTCGGGATGCGCCGACACGACGAGCACGCGGTCGAACTTCGGG